>NATI01000071.1 GCA_002085265.1 Candidatus Omnitrophica bacterium 4484_49
GGTTTTGCCCCCATTACAGCCAGGTCGTTTATGGTTCCGTATATTGCAAGTTTTCCGATATCAGAGCCTGGAAAAAAGAGAGGATTCACAGTGTAAGAATCAATTGTGAACGCAAGTTTTTCTTTTTCCACATTTATAATTGCTGAATCCTGTAAGGATAAGAGAATCTCATCTCCCAGATGTTTAAGGAAAATTTCCTGGATAAGTTTTTTAGTTGCCTGAAGACCAGAGCCGTGACTGAGTGTTATTTTATTATCTACCATATTTATAGATAGCCGCACATGCCCCTTCGGAGGAAACCATGCATGGGCCCTGAGGAGTTTGAGGGCTACATCCGTTGTCAAATAAAGGACAGTCAACAGGAGATATAATTCCCCTCAGAACTTCTCCGCACCTACATCGGGGATTAAATACCTGAGACTCAATTTTCAAAGGATGGATGTAGGAGATATCGTATTCTATAAACTCTTCTTTAAGTGTAAGTCCGCTGTTTTCTATCTCTCCTATTCCTCTCCATTTCGCTTTTGTCTTCTGGAAGACTTTCTCCATTTCTCTTCGGGCAAGGACGTTTCCTTCTCTCTTAACTGCCATCCTGTATTGAATTTCCAGAAATCGTGATTTGTATTTTAGAAGCATTAACAGTATAAATATACTCTGTAAAATATCTTCTGGTTCAAATCCAGAGACAACTCCAGGCTTTTTATAATCATCACATACTTTTCTGAACGCTTCACTCCCTATTATAGTAGCAACATGGCCTGGTAACAAAAAACCATCTATTTTTAATTCTCCTGTTTCTAAAAGATATCGCATCACAGGTGGTATGAGTTTCAAGGCACACAATAGAAATAAATTTTTAATACCTTTCTTTTTAGCATCTATTACCACAGCAGCAAATAATGGAGCAGTAGTTTCAAACCCCACTGCCAGAAGTATAAATTTTTTATCGGAGTTATTTAACGCATATTCCAGAGATTCAGAGGGTGAGTAAATAATTTTCACCTTTCCGGAACATTCTTTTTCTAAAGACCCGTAAGTTCCAGGTACCCGATAGAGGTCGCCAAATGTAAGAATTTCATAACCCTCTTTTAAATAGGCAATTGCTTTATCTATAAATTCTTCAGGAGTTACACATACCGGACATCCAGGCCCTGATAAGAGGTTGATATTTGAAGGGAGTATGGAAGGAATGCCAGCCCTGTAAATTTGCATAGTGTGCGTGCCGCACACTTCCATGAAGTTTAAAGACTGGAAGTCCTCCGCTGCTTTCTTTATGTCTGAGATAATTTCAGCTCTCTTTAAATTCTTCAAATTTATCAAGGAGTTCATAAATTTGCTCTGCTGATTCCTGATTTACCTTCTGAATTGCAAACCCTGCGTGGAGGATGACATAGTCATTGAGTTTAACATCAGGTACAAATCTTAAATCTATTTTTTTCCTCACACCCTTATATTCACAGATTGCCGATTGTTCATCTGTATTTATTTCTACTATTTTTACAGGTATTCCCAAACACATGGCGATTTATTCCAGTAATGAGTTAGCAATTACTGCCTGCCCCAGACATATTCCCCCATCGTTGGCAGGAACTTTCCCCTGAATATAGACTTCAAAATTTCTGTCCTTCAGACGTTGATAAATTCGGGTAAGTAGGAATATATTCTGGAATACTCCCCCGGATAAGCAGACTTTATTTATTTTAAATCGCCTCCTCAATTTTATACATATCTGATAAACCATCTCCACTACCCCGTTATGAAATTTAGCGGATATTCTGGTGATCGGGACTGAATTTTTCAAATCCTGAAGGATATGCTTTATAACTTCTTCTGCAATTATTATAAACATATTTTCCTCTTCCTTAAGATGAAATCGATAACACTCTCGACAATATTCGTCTTGTATCTGTTCCAGTTTCATTTCTGCCTCGGCATGAAAAGATGCGGTATCACACAGCCCCAGTATAGAAGATACACCAGCAAATAATCTTCCCATACTGGACGTTAAGGGGGAATTTACATTATTTTTAATCATGGATACTACACTTTCAACCCGTTCCTTTCCGATTCTTTTCGTAAATTCCAGGTTAAAGATTTCATCCTCTAAGATCTTATATAGCCAACTTACAGCCATCTGCCAGGGATTTTTTACAGCCGAATCTCCTCCTGGTTGAGGCACATATTGTAAATGTCCAACCCGCTGAAACTGCTTTAAATCTGCAATTAGAATCTCTCCTCCCCAGATTGTCCCATCGTCACCGAATCCTGTGCCATCAAGAGCAATCCCTATAACTTTCTCCTCAATATTATTTTCTGCCATACAGGATACAATATGAGCATGGTGGTGTTGAACACCAACTAATTTCTTACCTTTCTCCTCAGCCAGTTTCCTTGCGTATCGAGAACAGTAATACTCAGGATGAAGATCACAGGCAATAATCTCAGGATAAATACCAAATAATTTTTCAAAATGAGGGATGCTGTTTTCAAAAGCAGTTACTGCTGAAAAATTATCCAGATCACCAATATGATGGCTTATGAACACATGATTATCCTTGGCAAGTGCAAATGTATTTTTAAGTTGAGCACCAACTGCAAGTATGGGATGTTTTACATTGTAACTTAAAGTTAATGGTTTAGGAACATATCCCCTCGCTCTTCTTATAATATATTCTTTACTGAATTTCCCATCCAGAGAGATAAAAACCCTGGTTACAGAATCATCACACCGGATATGAATTTCTCTATTATGGATGAGGAAACAATCAACTATATCTTTCAGTTTCTCAAGTGCCTCCTGGTCTTTGTAATATATTGGCTCCTCAGTTATATTTCCACTTGTCATAACCAGGGGTCTGTCCAGGTCTTTAAAGATGAGATAATGTACAGGTGTGTAGGGGAGCATAAATCCCAGATATTTATTATCTTCGACTACTAAAGGGGCAATTTCACAGGGCTGTTTTTTTCTTAAAAGTACAATTGGCCTTTGGTTGGACAACAATAATTCTTTCTCCTGTTCGTTAAAAATTGCATACTGCAAAATCATTTTTAAATCTCTGGCCATAAGAGCAAATGGCTTATGGATTCGTTTTTTTCTTTGCCGTAATTTTCTGACGGCTTCCTCATTTAAAGCATCTACTGCAATCTGATACCCTCCTAAACTTTTCAGCGCCAGAATATTTCCTTGTTTAAGAAGTTCTACTGCCTCGGAAATTGCCTGGGGTGCCTGAGATTTAATGTTACCGGTTTTGTCCATCAGTTGCAGTTGAGGACCACAGTCCCAGCAGGCATTGGGTTGAGCGTGAAATCGTCTGCTTTCAGGGTCATTATATTCTTTCTCACATTTAGAACACATCTGAAATTCTGCCATTGTAGTATTTTCACGATCATAGGGCACATCCTTTATTATTGTAAATCTGGGCCCACACTGGGTGCAGTTAATGAAGGGATAAAGATATCTGCGGTCTTTAGGATTAAAAAGTTCTTCCAGACACTGTGAACATACAGTAAGGTCAGGCAAAATCAGAACTTTTTTATCTGCACTTACAGTTGATTCCCTGATTTCAAATTCTTCATAGCCTTTAAATTCTATAGGTTGAACATTAAGATACTCTATATGGGCAGTTTTAGGTTTTTCCTCATAAATTCGGGATATAAACTCATATATTTTATCTTTATTTTCCGCCTCCACCTCAATAATAACTCCCTGAGAAGTATTTTCCACCCATCCAGTCAAATGCATTCTCCTTGCCAATCGGTAAATAAAAGGACGAAATCCCACCCCCTGTACAGTTCCCTGAATAAAAATTCGGTAAGCATCTTTTGTGGTGATTTTACCTCTTCTGGATTTAATGTTGAGTTTAATCATCGCTTAAGAATTTCTCCAGGTAATGATGGAAATTGTGAGTTATTTCATTTATAGCCCTCTCCACACCGGGAGAAACTCCTTCACCAAGGTCAACATTTTCAGGAACAACTCCCAAAACATAAGATTTAAAATTAAGTCCCTGTAATTTCAAAAACTCAATTATTGTTTTCAGAGAACCAGCATGAGTAGATATCGAAAGGAAAGAATTTACTTCCTCCAGCAATAAAATTTTTCCTGGTGATAAATCTTTTTCATAAATGGTATCCACAAACACAATAACATCTGGCTGCAATTCCACAATTTTAATTAGATAATTTTCTGGCACTTCTTCACACTGAATAAAAAATAAATTTTCTTTTTTGTAATTATTCAAGCGTTGAGTTAAAACCACCCCAAATCCGTCATCCCCCTTAAATCTATTCCCAATTCCTACAAATAATATTTTCTTCTCAGACATCAAAAATTATTCGAGTCACATAATGGTTATTTACTTTCTCTATATTGATATCATGATAGGTCGCAGCCTTTATCTCATGAATAATTTCGTGTTTATCAGGATCAAATTTTTCTCCTTCTGCTGTAATTCTTATTCGGGTATCTGAAATTTCTCCAACCTGAAAATTAGAAAACAAAAATTTCTTAGTTGCAAATAAAAAAACCAACTCATTAAGAAAAGAAATTAAAAGGTCTTCCTTATCTATACCATCTGCACTGACGATTTGTTTTTCTTTTTTCTCTATGTTATTCAATCCTACAATGAGGTCAAAAAGAGCCCGTGCTGAATTTATATAAAGTCCAGTCAGGTCATCAGCCCAGACTTCGATTCCTAAATCTGCGGTGTGAGGGATTAATTTATAAAAATTATGCATTTATTATCTGCGAGAAATCAGTAATTTCATAATAAAAGCACAACAGTGAGCCGCCCGAGGACTCCCTGTCCCGCTCCTGCGGGAGAACTCGGCACCCTCATAATAAAAATTAGTTTAGTGAGCCGCCCGAGGCTCGAACTCGGCACCCCCGGCTTAAAAGGCCGGTGCTCTACCGGATGAGCTAGCGGCTCACTTAAAAATTAGTACTGAAATTTCAAATAGCAACCTCAACTCTCATCGGCACCCCCCCGCCTAAAGGCGGGGTGCTCTACCGGATGAGCTAGCGGCTCACTTAAAAAT
>NATI01000072.1 GCA_002085265.1 Candidatus Omnitrophica bacterium 4484_49
CCAATTTGATAATTGCTCAGATTCTGTTTCTGCAGTCGGAGGACCCGGAAAAGGATATAAATGTGTATATAAATACTCCCGGGGGTAGTGTGACCAGTGGGTTGGCGATATATGATACCATGCAGTTTGTAAAACCGGATATTGCTACTTACTGTGTAGGACAGGCAGCAAGTATGGGAGCACTATTACTGGCGGCAGGGAGTAAGGGTAAGAGGTTTGCTCTTCCTCATGCCCGCATTATGATTCATCAACCCTGGGGAGGTGTTCAGGGAGCAGCCGAGGATATCCATATTCAGGCCCGTGAGATATTGAGGTTGAGAGATAAGATAAATGAACTTATCGCCAAGCATACAAATCAACCCCTTGAGAAAGTACGTAAGGATACTGATAGAGACTATTTCATGAATGCCGAGGAGGCTAAGGAATATGGAGTAATTGATACTGTAATTTATCCCAAGGAGGAGCAGAAATGATTACGCCCAGGAAAAGATATCTTCTCACACCGGGACCTACTCCTGTCCCTGAGGATGTGCTTTTATCTCAGGCGAGGCCAATAATTCATCATCGGACAGGAGAGTTCAGGGAAGTACTTAAACAGGTTATGGAGGATTTGAAATATGTTTTTCAGACTCAGAATGAGGTTTTAATCTTCGCTTCTTCAGGTACAGGTGGCATGGAGGCAGCAGTGGTAAATCTGGCAGCCAAAGGCGTTAAATTTCTAACAGTAGCAGGAGGAAAATTCGGAGAGCGGTGGAAGGAGATATGTTCTTCATTTGGGGTTGATTTTGTTACTCTGGAGGTGGAATGGGGTAAAGCAGTTGAACCTCAAGATGTAGAGGAGATTTTAAAGTCGGATAAAAATATAAAAGTAGTCTTGACTACATTGTGTGAAACTTCAACTGGGGTAGTGAACGATGTCCGGGCATTGGCTGAGGTGGTTAAGAAATATGATGCTATTTTAGTTGTAGATGCCATAAGTGGTCTTCTGGCAGATGAACTCAGGATGGATGAATGGGGTATAGATGTTGTGGTTTCTGGCTCTCAGAAAGGTCTAATGCTCCCCCCCGGGTTGGGATTTATCAGTTTGTCACAGCGAGCATGGGATATTGTGGAAAAGGCGGATGTTAAGGCATATTATTTTGACCTCAAAAAAGCCAGGAAATCTGGAGTAAATTATGACACGCCCTATACTCCAGCTGTGAGTTTAATAATGGCTCTGAAGAAGGCACTGGAGATGATTAAAGAGGAAGGGATTGAGAATATCTGGGCCAGACACGCCCAACTTGCGGGCATCTGTAGGAACGCGATAACCAGTTTGGGGTTGAAATTATTTGCCACCAGGCCATCAAATGCGGTGACCAGTGTTTCCCTTCCTGAAGGGATTGATGGTTCTGAACTGGTAAAATTTATACGTCAGGAATTTGGAGTAAGTATTGCCGGAGGACAGGGAAAACTAAAAGGGAAAATTTTCAGAATTGCCCACTTAGGGTATATGAATATATTTGATCTTCTTGTGGGTATAGCAAGTTTGGAATTCGCACTTCATCATTTAGGTTATAAATTTGAATTGGGTAGGGGATTGCTTAAAGTGGAAGAGGAATTTTTGAAACAATATAAGTAGGGAGGGAAAAGTGAAAGTCCTTATCAGCGATAATCTATCACCGGAAGGAATCGAGATTTTAAAATCCGCAGGATTTGAGGTTGTGGTTAAGACGGGATTGAAGCCAGAAGAATTGGCAAAGGAGATCAAAGGTTATGATGGGATAATAATTCGGAGTGGGACTAAGCTCACATCAGAGTTGATTCAGGCAGCGGATAAATTAAAAGTTATTGGACGGGCAGGAGTTGGTCTGGACAACGTTGACTTGGAGACAGCTACCAAAAAGGGAATAATAGTGATGAATTCTCCTTCCGGGAACACCATCTCTACTGCCGAGCATACCATGGCTTTGATTCTATCTTTGTCTCGCAATATACCTCAGGCGGATACTTCTATTAGAAAAGGGAAATGGGAGAGGAAAAAGTTTAAAGGTGTGGAGATATATGGAAAGGTTTTGGGAATCGTGGGATTGGGAAGAATCGGTAGGGAAGTAGCCAGGCGAGCAATGGGGTTTGGGATGCGGGTTATAGCCTATGACCCTTATCTCTCAGAGGAGACCGCCAGAAAGCTAGAAATAGAACTGGTGGAATGTTTTCTGAGAAAGAACTCGAGATGCTTAAACCTGGCGTAAGAATTATAAATTGTTCTCGAGGTGGGGTAGTGGATGAGAATGTGTTGGATAGAGGGCTTAAAGAAAATAAAATCGCTGGCGTAGCACTGGATGTATATGAACAGGAGCCTCCTCAGGATAGTCCGTTATTCCAGGCCTCCAACACAGTGCTTACTCCTCATCTGGGAGCATCCACTGAAGAAGCTCAATTAAATGTGGCTATTGAAATTGCAGAGCAGGTCAGGGATGCTTTGCTGGGCAGAGCAATCAGGAACGCAGTTAATTTGCCCTCTCTGGAACCTGAGATGTATGAGGAAATCAAGCCCTATCTTTTCCTGGCAGAGAAAATAGGGTTGGTTCTGGGGCAACTTCTGGAAGGCCAGATTAAGGGACTGGAGATTAAATATTCCGGTGAAGTTCTCAGTCATAACATCACTCCCATTTCTTCAGCTCTGGTAAAAGGATTTTTGACGCCAATTCTTATGGAATCGGTGAATTATGTTAATGCCCCTGTAATTGCCAAGGAAAGAGGGATAAATGTGGAAGAAGTCAAGACTACAGAATCCAGCAATTTCACCAATCTTATTCAGGCCACTGTTTTCAGCGGAGAGGGGAGAAGTTCAGTTTCCGGGACATTGTTTACAAAGGAAAATCTCAGGATAGTGGAGATAGATGGCTATTATGTGGAGGCAATACCCGAGGGGATTATGATGATTATTTACAATATGGATAAACCAGGAGTAATAGGGCATATCGGTACTACTCTGGGTAAGAAAAATATAAATATCTCGGGTATGACTTTTGGACGCCGGAGTGCAGGAGGAGATGCTATAACAGTTTTAAACCTTGACTCTGAGATTGATTCCGATACAATTCAGGAATTGCTCAAGTTGAGACACATAAAAAGTATAAAAGTCATTAAATTATAGGAGGTCGAGATGGGAGGAAACACACCGAAAATTTATATCCTCGATGTCACTAACCGTGATGGAGTTCAGACTGCAAAGTTGAGTCTGGCAAAACTGGAAAAGACCATGGTCAATATCTATCTCAATCAGATGGGTATTCATCAGAGTGAATTTGGTTTTCCAGTTACGAGACATGAAGTGAATTATATAAATGCTAACCTGGAACTTGCTGAGATGGGAGTGCTCAGCCCTATAATTTTAAGTGGCTGGGTAAGAGCGATTCCTCAAGATGTGGAAGTCGCCTGCAGTCAGACAAATGTCAAACACCTCAATCTCTCCATCTCCACTTCCAGACAGATGATAGAGAGTAAGTTTAAGGGTAAATATACAAAAGATGATATACTGAGGATAATGTCAGAGGCAGTAAAGGTTGCCCGGGCAAAAGGTATCCAGACAATTGGCGTCAATGCTGAGGATGCCTCCCGCACGGATGATGACTATCTTTACCAATTTGCAAAGTATGCGAAAGATGCAGGGGCTGATAGGTTGCGGTATTGTGATACTGTAGGATACGATGAACCTTCGACCATATACAGGAGGATATATGAACTGGCTAAGAAGGTAAATATGGCTATCGAGGTTCATTGTCATAATGATTTGGGGCTGGCAGTTGCAAATTCCATAGCCGGTGCCCGGGGTGCCAATGATGCCGGGGTGGATGCTTACATCAATACTACAATAAATGGAGTGGGAGAAAGAGCTGGAAATGCTGATTTGGTATCTGTAATTTTGGCATTGAAATACTCCAGTGGAACTGCTGGCAAATATATTCTGGATGAGAATGTAAAACTCAATATGGCCTGGAAAATCTGTAAATATGCCTCATACGCATTTGGAATACCAATCCCAATTAATCAGCCAGGAGTGGGTGCCAATATGTATGCTCATGAATCTGGCATTCACGCTGATGGAGCTCTGAAGGACTGGAGAAATTACGAGCTTTATCATTATGAAGATATAGGTAGAGGAGAGCCCGAAATTATAGAGACCGGAAGGCAGATTGTTGTCGGAGAGTATAGCGGGATAAAGGGATTTCGCAATGTATATGATAAACTGGAGATAGAATTTAAAGATGAGGAGGAGGCCCGGAGAATCCTGGAACTTGTCCGTTATGCAAATGTTCATAAACAGAAACCACTTACTGAGGATGAATTGAGATTTATAGCTCAGTACCCCGAGATTGTCCGTAAAATACTCACCATGACTCCAGGGGGGCAATAACGCCGGACATACAGTAGTAATAGGGGATAAAAAGTTTATCTTCCATCTCATCCCTTCAGGGATTCTTCATCCCGGCAAATTCTGTGTGATTGGAAATGGAGTGGTTATCGATCCCTGTATTCTGCTCTCGGAAATAGAACAGTTGCAGTCTCTGGGGCATAAGATAACCCCTGAAAATCTGGCGATAAGTAACCGTGCTCATGTGATATTTCCCTATCACAGGATTTGGGATAAACTCAAAGAGGAAAGTTTGGGAAAATTTCGTTTAGGCACAACGGGGAAAGGAATAGGCCCCTGTTATGTGGATAAATATGATCGTTGTGGTATCAGGATGGTTGATTTGATAAATCCTGAAGTATTAAGGGAAAAACTTCAGGCTAACCTCAGTTACAAAAATCAGATTCTGCGAAAGGTATTTAATGCTCAGGAATTTAAATTTCAGGATATATATGAGGAATATAGAAATTATGGCCAGAAGCTTGTTCCCTTTGTCCAGGATACTGCTCTGGTTTTAAATAGGGCAATGGAGGAAAGGAAAAATATACTTTTTGAGGGTGCTCAGGGTGTTTTTCTGGATATTGACTTTGGTACCTATCCCTTCGTTACTTCATCTTCCACCTTAGCAGGAGGAGCATGTGTGGGGGCCGGTGTGGGACCTGCGAAGATTGACAGGGTAATAGGAGTGGCCAAAGCATATACCACCAGGGTGGGAGAAGGTCCATTTCCGACTCAATTGCCTGAGGGGTTGATGGAGAAGATAAGGCAGAGAGGCAACGAATTCGGAGCCACAACTGGAAGACCCCGGAGATGTGGATGGTTTGATGCCTGTCTTGTCCGATATGCAGTTAAAATTAATGGAGTGGATTATCTGGCTGTGACCAAATTGGATGTTTTAGATGAGATGGAAAGCATAAAAATCTGTGTGAAGTATAGGTATCGGGGAGATACATATGAATATCCCTTAGCGGATTTCAATTTCTGGGAAGAGGCAGAGCCGATATATGAAGAAGTCCCGGGATGGATGAGGGATACCAGTGGTGCTCATTCCATTGAGGATTTGCCCCCCAACGCCATTAACTATATTCGAAAAATCGAACACTTGGTCAATGTGCCGGTGGAAATTTTATCAGTGGGTTCCAAACGGGAACAGACCTTTTATTATAAAAGGGAGGAAAGATGAAGGAATTACTGTGGCTGGCTCCATTTGGTTCTACTCTTGCTATAGTTTTTTCTATTGGTGTAATCATCTGGATGCTTCGAAAATCCGAGGGCACACCGCAAATGATTCAGATTGCTCGGGCTGTAAGGGAAGGGGCAAGTGCCTATCTTAAAAGGCAGTACAAAACAGTGGCAATATTTTTTATATTTGCATTTTTTATTCTTCTGTTACTGGTAAAATACGGCTATCTTCCCATTTTTGTCCCCTTCGCATTTGTTACCGGTGGTTTCTTCTCCGGTCTTTCAGGATTTGTAGGGATGAAGGTTGCCACCCAGGCAAGTTCCCGTACTGCCAATGGTGCTCGCAGAAGTTTAAACTCGGCTCTGAAGATTGCGTTCTTATCAGGTTCAGTTATGGGATTAATTGTAGTTGGACTGGGGCTTCTTGACCTTTCGGTATGGTATTACATTCTGGATTTCTGGTATCGCAATGTAGATATTACCAGACGGATATTCTATATTACTTCCACTATGTTGACATTTGAACTCGGTGCCAGTTCTATGGCTTTATTTGCCAGAGTTGGAGGTGGAATTTACACCAAAGCAGCAGATGTTGGAGCTGATCTTGTGGGTAAAATTGAAGCCGGAATCCCTGAGGACGATCCCCGTAATCCTGCAGTAATTGCAGATAATGTAGGGGATAATGTGGGAGATGTCGCTGGTATGGGGGCTGACCTCTATGAATCTTATGTTGGTTCTATAGTGGCGACTATGGCTCTGGCTGCTGCTGCTGGCCTTGGTGTTCGGGGGGTGACCATCCCTATGATTATGGCCAGTATTGGAATAATTTCTTCTATAATTGGGGTGCTTGTGGTAAAGACTAAAGAAGAAGCCAGTCAATCAGCATTGCTGTGGGCTTTGAGAAGAGGAATATTCTTTACTGCTGGGTTAATTGCAGTATGTGGGTATTTCCTGATTACCAGGGTTCTGGGTCCTCAACATATTGGAGTATATTTTGCAGTGATATCAGGTCTCATTGCTGGATTAATAATAGGGGTTTCCACTGAATTTTTTACTTCTCACAAGTATCCTCCTACTCGTGGTGTTGCACAGGCAGCACTTACAGGTCCAGCAACAGTTATAATTTCAGGATTATCAGTAGGAATGCTTTCCACAGTAGTGCCGCTCGTTACTGTAGCCATTGCTACTCTTTTAAGTTTTTATTTTGCAGGGGGCTTTGGTAATTTCAATCTTGGCCTTTATGGAGTTGGAATTTCAGCAATTGGAATGCTCAGCACTCTGGGTATAACTCTGGCAACTGATGCGTATGGACCCATTGCTGATAATGCTGGAGGGAATGCCCAGATGGCAGGACTTCCTCCTGAGGTTAGAGAGAGAACCGATGCGTTGGATGCTCTCGGCAATACTACTGCTGCTACTGGAAAAGGTTTTGCTATTGGTTCTGCTGCTCTTACTGCGTTAGCGTTGATAGCCGCCTATAAGGATCATATTGAAGAGCTGGGCGCAAAACTCGATTTATCTATTCTCAATCCCAAGATAATTGTGGGGATGTTCATCGGTGGAATGCTCCCGTTTTTATTTTCTTCTCTTACTATGAAAGCGGTAGGGAGAGCAGCAGGTAAAATTGTGGATGAGGTGAGGAGACAGTTCAGAGAGGTTGTCGGTATCCTTGAAGGTACGGCAAAACCGGACTATGCCAGATGTGTGGAGATCGTAACCGTTGCTTCTCAACGAGAGATGATTTTACCTTCCGCCATTGCGCTGTTGAGTCCAATTGTTGTCGGGATTATATTTGGAGTGGAGGCGAACATTGGACTTCTTCTGGCTTCCTTAGTTACAGGATTTGTCCTGGCCATAATGCTTGCCAATTCTGGTGCTTCCTGGGATAACGCCAAAAAGTATATCGAAGAAGGGAACTTAGGAGGCAAGGGGTCTTCCGCTCATAAGGCAAGCGTGGTTGGAGATACTGTTGGTGACCCCTGCAAAGATACATCGGGTCCTTCTTTGAATATTTTGATAAAATTGATGTCTATGGCTTCTATAGTCTTTGCAGCATTTATTCTCAAGAATACTTTACTTCCTTGACGAACATCAGTTGTGGGGATATGATTTTAATAATCAATAAGGAGGTGAAAATATGAATTATAGAAATTTAACCAGATTGTTAATTCTGGGAGTTTTTATTTCCGGATGTGCAGTGACGTTTAAAAAGACACCCCCTCAGGATTTAGAGAAAGTTAAACTTATGAAGAGGGAATTGCAACGGTTAAGGATGGAACTGGAGAGGTTGAAGTCGGAGAAAAACCGTGAGATACAGGAGTTACAGCATGCAAAGCAAATGCTGGAAAAGAAATTCCGGAAGGAGATTCAGGAGAAAGAACTCAAACTTTCCATGGAGGAGAAAGGATTGGTTTTGAGATTTGTGGCTGAAGTATTCTTTGATTCCGGGAAGGCTGATATAAAACCAGAGGCATATCCCATACTGGATAAAGTTGCCGAGTTTTTAAAGGAGGAAGTTCCGGATAGAAATATCGCAATAGAAGGGCATACCGATAATGAGCCGATTAAATATTCAGGATGGAAGTCCAACTGGGAACTTTCAGCCGCGAGAGCTTTGAGCGTTTTACATTATCTGGTTGATGAGAAAGGCATAGCTCCTAAGAGAGTTCAGGCAGTGGGTTATGGTGAATATCATCCCATAGCAGATAATTCTACCCCCGAGGGCAGACAGAAAAACAGAAGAGTGGAAATTGTAATTTTACCCAAGAAATTGACTAAAGTCAGGGAGGGTTTCTTAGAAGAACTGGGTAGGGCTCTGGAGGAGAGAGAGAGAAGGATAAGAGAATATATAAAGTAAGGAGGGAGTTATGAAAAAAGTGCAGATTTTGCTGGTGGTTTTGCTTCTGCTGGCAGTGACCTGGGCGATGTATGAGAGGAGTGAAAGGACGAAGCTTTCGGACAGAGTTCAAAAACTGGAAGCAGATTTCTTAAAGAGCAGCAAAGATTGTGAGTTTCTTACTGATAAGGCAAAAAGTCTAGAAGAGAAACTCAAGGGTTTACTTACAGAAAAAGAGGAGTTAAGTAAAGCCCTGCAGGCAAAGGATGAGTTCATATCTTCTCTGGAGGATAAATTAAATAAAGCTCAGCAGACTATATCAGAATTACAGTCAAAGTTGAAGAATCTGGAGTCAATCATATCCACCCTTCAGGGGGAAACTCAATCGCCGTCCCTGCCGCAATAAATAGATGATAGATGGCATCAAATTTACCGCAGCATATTGCGATAATAATGGATGGCAATGGCCGTTGGGCTCGCAGGCGGGGGCTTCCCCGGACATATGGACATCGTCAGGGAGCTAAGGCTGTTAAAAGAATAGTAAATGCTTGCCTGGAATTAAACATAAACTATCTTACTCTCTATACATTTTCCACTGAGAACTGGTCGCGTCCTCAATCGGAAGTTGATACTCTGATGAGGCTTCTGGGTGAATATATTGACAGAGCGGAAGAAGAGATTCCTCGTTATCAGGAAGTGAGAGTAAGAGTCATTGGAAGATACTGGGAACTCCCAGGGAAATTGCCCGAAAAGATTGAAGCACTTATGAGTGCTACCAGAAATCATAAGGGACTTAATCTCACTCTGG
>NATI01000073.1 GCA_002085265.1 Candidatus Omnitrophica bacterium 4484_49
CGAGGGAGGGGAAAACAGAATCTGTGATTTATTAAATCACAGTGAAAGGGTGAAGAAATCGAGGGTGCAACCCTATCTCGAAGAAATTCGGGATAGGGTTTTTTTATTATTAACCCCAAAAAAAGGAGGTGGTAAAATGTCTAAGTTTTGCACTGGTTTAGTAGTAGGAGTTTCATTTCTTGTTTGTAACCTTCAAATTATTTCAGCCGAAGTTATCTCTCTGCAACCAATTACGGTTTCTGCCAGTTCCGAATTTAAAAAAGAAGAAATTTTCGATCTGGGATATTCTGCCCGAACTTATTCTCGCCAGGATATAGAAAAAACTTCTGCCACGACCCTCCTTGATTTTTTGAAACAAACTCCGGAATTAAATATCTCTGACTGGTACGGAACAGGTGTAAAGGCAAATGTTGATCTTTTAGGATTTGGAGACAATGCCAATTCTAATATTTTATTACTAATAAATGGCAGAAGGGTAAACGAAGTGGATTTAAGTGGCATAGACTGGACTCAAATTCCATTGGGAATCATAGACCGTATCGAAATTATCAAGGGACCAGGAACGGTTCTCTACGGAGATAATGCCTGTGGAGGAGTAATAAATGTGATTACCAGGAAAAAAGTGCCACCTCAACTTAAAACCATTATTAGTACCGAATTTGGAAGTTATTCTTTAAATAAAGAGACAATTGAAGTTTCTTCCGGAAGTGAAAAATTAAATCTTTATTTAAACGCTAACCACCATTCTACAGATGGGTATCGCAGAAATAGTCATTATCGCTCCCAGAATTATTATTTCAATATCAATTATAAAATTGAGGAAGATTTAAGCGCCTTTCTGGAATCAGGTTATCATAACTACTGGTATGGACTGCCCGGGGCTTTGTATGATTATGAAATTGGCACTACATATTCCCGACGAGATACAAAATATCCCTGGGATAATGCTCTTATGGAAGATTCATTTGTGAATCTTGGTTTAAAAAAAGAATTCTCACCAGAATTTAAAATTTCCTGGGGCCTGAACTTCAGAAACAAAAATGGAAAAGATAACTGGTTAAGTTATGGTAACTGGAACTTTACCACCGATAGAAATATTCAGAGTCTGGGTTCCCGACTGGAAGTATACAAACTGTTCAGAATTTTTAATAAAGAAAATGAAATCCTGATGGGAATAGAATTGTACCGCGCTGATTTCTCTGCTGATAAGGATGACTTCTCGGTTTTTAACTCTGATGACTGGACAGATATTGACAGAAAGACAAAAGCAATTTTTGTTCACAATAAAATTTCAGTTATGCCAAACTTATCTTTAGCCCTGGGAGCAAGGGTTCAAAGAGAAAAATTTGAATTTGACTATATCCCTCTGGCAGGTAGCAGTGTGGATGACAGTTTGTCTTTCACGGAAGAGGCATATGAAGCCTGTTTAAATTATAAAATATCAGAGACCAGTAATATTTTTCTTAATTTTGACCGTGGATTCCGGGTGCCAAAAACAGATGAATATTTCAGCACCTGGGCAACTCCTCCTGTTAATAAAAGTCTGCTACCTCAAAAAAATAAAACTATTGTTGCTGGTTATAATGCTATATTAACTCCTAAAATTAAATTGCAATCTGATATATTCTATATGAAGGTGGATAATGAACTCTATTATGACCCTTTAACTTCCGAAAATAAAAACTATCCTCGTGTGGTGAGAAAAGGCTTGAATTTATCTCTCAACTGTCAGCCAGTAAATAATCTAAATTTAAATTTTGGATACCGATATGTTTCAGCAAAATTTGATAAAGGAGATTATAATGGCAAAAAAGTACCAGCAGTGCCCAATAATATATTTTACTTCCATCTTGCCTATTCTGCATTTGATGATAAACTTCTTATATACTTTGATACCCGTTACCGTGATAAAGAATATCTGATCAATGATATGGAAAATAAAGTTAAAAAACTGGATTCTTTCTGGGTATCAAATTTAAAACTTGTTTATAAGCCTAAGGATAATCTGGAATTATTTGGTGGAATCAATAACATATTTAACGAAAAATACAGTGAATATGGCTCAACAAATGCTGCCGGAAGTGTGCGTGCTCTTTATCCTTCTCCTGAGAGAAATTATTACATTGGAATAAAAGTAAAATTCTGATGAGAAAATCTTGCTTTTTATTATTACTTGGGCTATTTCTGAAATTTTCAAACCTGGAAGCATTAAGAATAGTATCTTTAGCTCCTTATCTTACTGAGGAACTTATTATCCTGGAGGCAAAAGACCAGATTGTAGGCATTACTTCTGTGGGGAAAACGATTTTAAATCTAAATGAAATTGATACTGTAGGAGATACTTTAAACGTCAGTATAGAAAAAATTTTAATGCTTAAGCCTGATTTAATACTGGCAACTCCAATGAACAAACCAGCAGTAATAAACAAACTCCGCTCTCTGGGATTTAATGTTAAGGTTTTTGAAATGGGTAAAGATTTTCAGGATTGCTGTTCCATATTTTTAAAACTTAGTAAACTAGTAGGTAAAGAAAAAAAGGCAAATAAAATAATAAAAGAAATAAATGAGCAGTTACAAAAATTAAAGGATAGAGTTCAAAAGTGCCCGAAACCAAAAGTATTTATAATTATAGACAATAAACCATTAATAACCGCTGGCAGAGATTGCTATTTAAATCAGATAATAGCCTATGCCGGTGGAATTAATATTGCTAACAAATGGGGGAGAGGTTTTTTCCGAATTGGTGTGGAAACTGTTTTGCAAGCCAACCCTGATTTCATAATATCTATATGCGAACAGCAAAACCTGAAATATTGGTATCGGTTTCCCAGCTTAACCGCAGTTAAAAATAATAGAGTTTATCATCTTGACCCCGATGTTTTCTCTCGTCCCAATCCCCTCAATTTTTTACGGGGGGTTGAATTGCTATCCTTTACTCTTCATCCGGAATTAAAAAATGAGAATTAAACTTTCCCTTTTAATTTTATTGACATTTATAACCGTAATAATCTCTCTGTTATCTGGAAGTGTAAAACTTACCCCCAGACAGGTTGTAGATGCTTTACTTAATCCTGCTTGTTCTTCCTATAGCATGATTATATGGCAGATTAGATTACCACGTACCCTTATAGCCTTGATGGTAGGAGCAGGATTAGCGTTAAGTGGAGCAATCCTACAGGCAATACTGTGTAATCCCCTGGCTGAACCTTATACTTTGGGGATTTCCGGAGGAGCAAGTTTGGGAGTTGCAATTTTTATTCTATTTGGCAGTCAATGGGGCTTTTTTTTATTACCACTGGGAGGATGGGCAGGAGCAATTTTTTCGATATTAATCGTTTCTCTTCTTGCTTATCACAAAGGGTTCAGTACCACTAGTCTGATTTTATCAGGAATAATAATAAACTTTCTATTTTCCTCGCTGGTTTTATTTTTATTTGCGATATTCAAACCTTATGAAATCCAAAAGGTCCTTTTATGGTTAATGGGTGATTTATCCCCTGCTGATGTTAAACTGGTAAACATTGGTATGGTTATTATTATTCCTGCAATTGTTTTATCATTGGTTTCTTTCAGGATAATAGATGTTTTGACTCTGGGAGAAGAGAAATCTTATTCCTTGGGAGTTAATGTTAAAAGGCAGAGAATGATTTTATATCTTCTTGCTTCTACCATTGCTGGCACCTGCGTAGCACTTTCAGGGATGATTGGATTTGTGGGATTACTGATTCCACATATGGTGCGAAAATTTTTTGGATATGCCCACAAATGGGTACTGCCAGCCAGTATCTTTACAGGAGCCGTTTTTTTGACCTTAGCAGATTCTCTGGCTCGAGTATTAATTGCTCCCATAGAATTGCCGGTAGGTGTATTGACCGCCCTTATTGGAAGCATGTTTTTACTGCTGGTGTTAATTTTCGGTAAGGAGTGGCGAATTGGCTGATTTTTTAGAATTAAAAAATGTAACGGCAGGATATAAAAATAAAATAGTTCTTCATGACATTAGTTTTAATGTTGAAAAACAAGAATTTATTGCTTTAATTGGACCCAATGGTGCCGGTAAGACAACCTTATTTCGAGTATTATTAGGAATCTTAGCAGTTAAAAGTGGAGAAATTATATTTCAAGGAAAACGGCTGGAAACCCTGTCATTATTATACCGGGCACAGCATATAGCATCTCTACCCCAGATTTATGCTTCTAATATTCATTTTAATGTCGGAGAGTTTATACTGCTGGGTAGATTCCCTTATGGGGACAGATTTCACAGAATTACTTCTGAAGATAAAAAAATATCTGATAGGGTTATTGAAATTCTGGAACTGCAGAAATTGAAAACTGTAAAAGTAAATGAACTTTCAGGAGGAGACCTTCAGAGAGTTTTAATAGCCCAGGCTCTGGTTCAGGAACCGGAACTTTTACTTTTAGATGAGCCTACTGCCCATTTAGATATCGGGCATCAGATTGAAATAATGGATATTCTTTACAACCTCAATCAAGAAGGTTTAACAATTATAACTGTATTGCACGACCTCAACCTTGCCTCTGAATACTGTCAGAGACTGATATTATTAAATAATGGAAGAATAATTAAAGATGACACTCCTTGTGAGGTGCTTGACTACAAAATTATAGAGGAAGTTTACAATACCTGGGTGGTAATAAAAGAAAATCCTTATACCCATAAACCATTTGTTCTTCCTGTTTCCAGAAGAAAATTTTAAAATTAATGCAATCATTTCCTTCCCGAAAAACCAATCATTAGATATAATAGCAGAGCAATGAAAGTACTGATTACTGGAGGAGCAGGATTTATCGGTTCTAATTTTGTGCGATATTTACTTAATTATGGTTATAGAATAAATGTATTGGATAAACTTACCTATGCTGGAAGAAAAGAAAACTTAAAGGGAGTTCTGAAGGAGATAAATTTCCTCAGGGGAGATATAACAAATCCTAAAGATGTAGATAAGGCGATAAAAAGAAAATTTCCCTCTCAATCCCAGTTCTCCCTACTCAGCTTCTAAAGCCAGTGGAGATAATCTCTGTCAGTCATATTACAGAACTTTTGGCCTACCGATAATCATTATCAGACCCTGCAATAATTATGGACCTAGGCAATATCCTGAAAAACTCATTCCCAAAGCAATTATCAATGCTATAAAAGGGAAGAAAATTCCGATATATGCTCAAGGAGAAAATATCCGGGACTGGATATATGTAGAAGATACCTGTAGAGCAATTAAACTTATACTGGAAAAAGGAAAGATTGGTGAAATTTACAATGTTGGTGCTGCTCAAGAACATAGAAACATAGAGGTAGTTAAAATGATATTGCGTTACCTTAATAAACCATTCAATCTTATTAAATTTGTCTATGACCGTCCAGGCCATGATTTCCGTTATGCCATGGACTGGACAAAAATCAGAAATTTAGGATGGGAACCAGAAATACAGTTTGAAAAAGGTTTGATTTCTACAATTAACTGGTATTTGAATAATGAAAACTGGTGGCAAAAAATTATCTGATAAAAAACTCTTTATATTTGACCTTGATGGCACACTTGTTGATTCTTATCTTGCAATTCAAAAAAGTTTAAATCGTACCCGCAAAGAATTCGGTTTTAAAGAAATTGGACTTAAGCAAGTTAAAAAAGCAGTGGGGAAGGGAGATAAGAAATTCATTCAGGAATTTTTTCCTCCCCATTTAGAAGATAAAGCATTAAAAATTTATAGAAAGTATCATAAAGGTGACCTATTGAAATATAGCAAAACCATGCCCTATGCCAGGCGATTATTAAGATTTTTGAAAATCAGAAATAAAAAAATTGCTATCGCCAGTAACAGACCGACAAGATTTACTCATTTAATTATAAAAAAACTAAATATTAAAAAATACGTCAATTATGTATTATGTGCTGACAGAATTGGGGAATTAAAGCCCGATCCGGAAATAGTATTTCAAATACTTCAAAAATTTAACTGCCAGCCTCAATTTGCTGTATTTGTAGGTGATATGATTATCGATGTCCAGACTGCTAAAAATGCTGGTATAGATAGCATAGCAGTAACAACTGGTTCTTCCGGCTTGAAAGACCTTAAAAACGCCTCTCCTACATACATTTTTAAAAATCTCAAACAACTGAAAGATATGATTACCTGTCATTGATGATCTAAATCCCAGCATTGATTATTTTATATTTCTGAGGTATAAATACAGAGAGGGGAAAATGAGAAAAATTTTAACTTTTGTTACCATAATAATTTCTTTTTTGGCTTCTTATCAGACAGATGCCAGGAGAGTCAAAGTTTATCTCCCCGATGAAATCCTTGCTCGTATTCAACAAGAACATCTAACTGAAGAATTTCTGGCTTCCTCACCTCAGGATGTAATTCGTATATCTGAAGGTTCGTCTCCACTGAATAATTCAAACTGTATGGGATATGTAATGGGTATCGATAGAGAAATGAGGCCAGAAGAGTTTTATTCTTCCCTTGCAGGATATGAGGAAATTTCCAGTTCTGATGCTCAGCCCGGAGATATTGTTCTATATACTAAATCTGGCTATCCTCTACACGCTGGAATTTATATTGGAAACGGATGGGTAAGGTCCAAATGGGATAATGGGCCTGTCTTTGAACATGAACTGGATTTTGTTTTCTTAGAGTGGAAGGCAGGAGGGATAAAATTCTATAGAGTTGAAATAGAAAAGTTCTTTAAATATTAACCCTTTTTTACACCTATACGGGGTAAATTGTTTTCAACAAAGATAAAGTAAACTCGACAAGAAAATATTTTTTATTATACTTAACCATGAGGAGGATAAAAATTGATAGTGATAAGGTATAAGTTTCCATTTGTTGCGGTTTTATCTCTTGTAATCCTTGCTTCTTCTTTTGCTTATGCCCGCAGGATAAAAGATATAGAAGTAATTGAATCTTATTTGCATAGAATTAAATCTCGTTTAAGAGAAAACTTGAGTTCTCAAGAAGAGGA
>NATI01000014.1 GCA_002085265.1 Candidatus Omnitrophica bacterium 4484_49
ACGATAATTGTGGCATACCATAATTGAAGCCCCTGAGTTAAGTCGGATAGGGGCCTATCATCATTTCCTGCCGGACACAGGTTTGTACAGAGAAATTGCCTCCAAGGATATATTTGCCTACCCTGCGAAAGTGTTCACAACATAAACTCTTGATGGTTGCAAAATTTCACATTTATTTGACACTTGGTTACTCAATATGTTATAAATTTTTTAAGTTTAAAAAATAGGGGAAAATGGTTATGAGAAAAATACTGATAATAGAGGTATTATTCTTCCTTTTTTTAATTCCATCTCTGTGGGCAGCCAAGATTCTTATGGTCGACCGCGAATACGACCTGGTGGCAATTGATAAAGGCAGTTATGATGCCCATCTCCTTCCGGGATTGAAGATGTATGTGCTTTCTCCTGAGACCGGCAGAGTAAAAGGGATTATCCGTATAGAGAGGATAGAGAGATTTGCCTCTGCAGGCAGGATACTCCAGGAATTTGCCGAGATAAGGCCCGGAGATAAAGTGCGGTTATTTCAGGAAACCTTAATTCCCAAGTCCACGATAATAAAATCACTTCCCAATACTACCCTTGACTGGGTAAGTTTCAGTTCCTTTCTGGAGACTCATCCCCGGATTCAGGAGATAAAGCAGGAATTGGAACTGTTTAAAGACGAAATAAAAAAATCCCACTTAAAGTTCTTCCCTCGTCTGGAATTTCAGCATATCAGGGGACATGTCCTTCAGGAGGGAAGAAGAGTGGGCAAGGGCACGCTTTCCGACCTCAATTTAGATGTCCTTATGCTTTATATGGATGTGCCTTTTTCAGAAATCGGACAGAAAAAATATCTCCTCGCTCGAATTTTTAAAGATAGATTTCTTCTAAAAAAGACCAGGACTGATTTGTGTATCGGATTTTTAAAACTCCTCAATTCCTATATCTTTTACGAGAATAAAATCAAATCCCTTAAGAAAAACCTTACATCTCTGAAAGAGGAATGTAAACTTCTCAAAAGTACGCCTGATATATACCCCTATCTTGTTAAGAGAGTGGAAGCCAAAATTAAAATGACTGAGACCAGAATAAAGATTTGTCGGGAAGAATTGAATAAAGTTAAAAATGAAATTGCGTTGTATCTTAACTTCAAGCCCTCTGTGGACATTGCCATAACCCAGCCCCAGGAACTTTTTGACAGAATCGTCTCCGGGCTTGATGTGCCTGAGGGTGGTTACGATGTGTTGATAGCATCTGCGGAACGGGAGGTAAAAAATGCAGAGTATATTTTAGCCAAGTTGAAAATAAGACCCTCAGTGCATTTAAAACTCGGTTACCCCTCTTATGTCTCCAGTTATAAACTGGCAATTCCAATTGAAGGCAAATCCGCAATTGAAATTGCGGAAATTGCTAAACATCAGGCGGAGTATCTGGCCGAGGATATTCAACTTAACACCATTTACAATATAAAGAAGTTAAATACTCAGATATATTATCTTAATCAGTTGGTTTCCAGATATCAGGAGTTCCAAAAACAGGTGGAATCCGTTGATGCCGATTACTGGCAGGACCGCCTTGACCGGGAAGAGAAAATTTCTCAGCTGGAGGAAAAGATTTCCGAAATGAGATTTAAAATTAAGCAGCTGGAAATAGAACTTTTAAAATACGGAAATGTAAAAACCGAGCCTGAAATATTTGTGGCTAAGAAACTTCCTCGTCCTGAGGATTGTATCAATTATCTTGTGATCCATTCTCCACAGTTAAAATATCTGGAAATGGAAAAGGAGAAGAGTTTGATACTCTTACAGGAAGCGAAGGCCCAGCACAATTCTCCCAAGGAGACATTATATAAAGATGAATATGTATACAAATCAAGTTTAGAGAAACTCCGCAAGCAGGAATTAATTACCACGCTTTTAAAATCTTATATCGACCTTGTAAATTCCACTCTGCGGTATAATAAAAGATTCCAGCTTACTCAGACCTACAGGCAGGAATATGAGCTTAAATCCCGGGATAAAACCCTCCGTCCTTATCTCATAAGAAGTGCGGAACTTGCCTGGCGCGATTCCTTAATCAAGCAGATAGAAGAGAAAATGAATCAGGACCTTGCCTATCTTAATTTCAGATATTTCCTACAGGACCTGGATGAAGAGCCCCTGACGGAGAAAGTGAAAATTGATGAAAGCCTGTTTCAGAAAATTTCGGAGTTGATAGTTGCTCTGGATTTTGATTCTGAAATCCGCAAGAAAATTCAGAAGTTTAATGTCCTTCTGGCAGTGGACCGTCTGGAGGTTGCTAAGCGGGGCTATTATATAAAAGGGCCTCTGGAGGTAGTCTATACTCCCAGAAAAATACCCTCTCGTGGCAGGAGGGGAAGGGATTGGGCTCCAATTCCCAAAGGTACTACCATCATTGACTGGCTGGCAGTTTACATTGAAAATGGAATAATCTACCGTACTCCATTTGGCAATCATATTCATGATGTCCACATTGCCCAGACTGACCTTGAGATAGCCAAGATAAAGTCCCAGGAGGCGATAAATGAAGAAGAACACCTCAAACACCTTATTTATCAGAAGTATAACTTCTGGCGACAGAACCTTAACTCCTCGCGTGCTCTTTTGATGGAAGCGGAGAAGATATATGAGGACACCCGGGCTAAGATGGAGAGGCTTCAAGCCCAGAAGATAGACCTTTCCGCCTCCCGGAGGTTGAACCTGGAAAGAGAGATTGATTATTACGAAAACATAAAGGAGTATCTTAAGGTAGAGATAGACCTTAAAGATAGAGGATGTCCCTATAGTGTTTCTCCTAAAAAGGTCCCCCTCCCCCGCATTCTTAAAGATATTCCCAGACTGAAGATAGCCCAGCTTCAAGCAAAGATAGTCAGAGAAAAGTATAAAAAAGCCCTGAAGTTAAATTTCGTGGATATTCTTACGCTGGGTGTGAATAAAGCCGGGATATGGTTTTTATTCAAACTTTATCCTGATATAAATCTCATCCGGGCAGCGCATTATGCTAAGGAGGTCAATCTCTGGATGGAGAAGGCAAATGTCGATAGTGATCTGGAATTTCAGGAATGGGTTTCCCGCATTCAGACTGCAGATTTGAAAATAAGGGTTCTCAACCAACTTATAGATAAGATAAAGAAATATGAGAATCAACTTCAGGAAGTGGTAAAAACAGGCATAAGCCCTTATGCCCATTATGTGGAACTTAAAATTCTGGAGGATAAGATTAAACGGGAGATAAACGGAGAGAAAGAGGGAAAACTTTACGCTTACGCCCGTCTTAAAACGCTTCTGGGATTGCCTCTGGAAGAAGAGTTAATAATTCCGCCGGTTGAGGTTTCTTTAAATAAGTCTCCTCGCCTGGCAAATCCGGAGGAACTGGCAGTTGTGGTTTCAGAATTTTATCCTGATATTCAACTTGCAGAATCAAAACTAAAACTTGCTTACAAAGAATTGAAATGGGATATGTTTATGAGAAATCTGAAATTTGGTGCCGATTTTATGCTCGATTTTATCGTTTCCAGAAGTTACACCTGGAGTATCACCTTTACGGTGTTTGACCTTTTCCTCCATCAACTGGGATATTATTATCAGGATAAAATCCAGCTTGAGAATATAAGAGTAGGACTTCAGCGTCTCAGGATGAAGAAAAAGATATATCGGGGATATGAGTTAAGTGAGATTTACAGGGTATGTGCCCTGAATTATCGGGAGATTGCAAGGAGTTCTCAGAATCTTTTGGATTTCGCCTGGAGGGGTTATCTTGAGAATCAAATCCCCTGGGAGAGTGAATACGGTGTTCTAAAAATTCTGAATGAAACATTTGAGAATCAGAACAATTATCTGGAAAATACTCAGGAATTCTTATACGAGGTTAACTGGTATCAGGAACTGGAAAAGAAATTCCTGAGTGAAGAGACCCTGCGGACTGCAGGTCTTAAGGTGCCGTTTCTTACCATTAACATTACCGGGCTTAGATTGCAGAGGGTTTCTGAAAAAATCCTGGATTTCATTCGCAGGGTCAGGGAAAAGTTTTCAGTGATGAAAAAGATCAGGTCCCGGCAGGAGAGATATTTAACTAATAAAAAGGGATGGGAGGAGAAGGAACTGGAGAGAAACTTCAATCTCTATGTATATCAGACCCGGCAGAAAGCAAGCCAGAAAAAACGGGAGGAGGTGAAGGTTGTATTTAAAAAAGCCCAGGAACTGGAATACAGAGGTCAGCTTGCACTGGAAAGAATCTGGAGAAAGGATTTTAATGATTACCTCAAACTGCGGGAAAAGATAGAGTATCTTCTTCATCCCGCTCCTGAAAAATACAGGCAGAGAATTACAGAAGCCATTAAAATCTTAAAGCCAAAGTTAGCCACAGAAAGGAGTATTTTTACACCCTTTGATGAAAATGATTTATATAACGGATTAACTAATTATTTTTTAAAAGTTTTGAGAAACTTTAGTTACAGTGAGAAAGAAATTGCGTTTTTCTTTCAATATTTTCCTGCTGTAAGTGAAGAATGGAGCCGGATAAGAAGGGGGAAAGGAAAAGTTATATTACCGGGATGGTGGTCAAAGTACAG
The DNA here is from genome assembly GCA_002085265.1 of Candidatus Omnitrophica bacterium 4484_49. Lineage (GTDB taxonomy): Bacteria > Omnitrophota > Gorgyraeia > Kaelpiales > Kaelpiaceae > 4484-49. The sequence goes on from NATI01000014.1 coordinate 4,574, forward strand.
TTCCAGTTTCAGTTATTTCTTCCTCCTTCCTTATTTTGAGCCCAATGACATCAATGAGATAGGACTCATTGCCCATTATACCTTGGTATGTGTGGACAATCACCTCAAAATAAACCCCGGGGCTCAGGAAGTTTCTCCTCTTGTCCTTTCCAGATTGAGAGCCCGTTTCCAGAATGAGAGGGAGTTTCTCACCTGTAATTTGAGGAAAATAGACCTCCAGATTGCCCCTGAATTCTTACAGTGGCAAAGTTACATAAATAAAGAGATAGACAGGGTGCTGTTTAAAAATTTCAGTTATCAGGAACTGGAAAACCTAAGAAAGTCCTTATCAGGGCTGAAGGTCCCCTTCTGGCAATATATGGAAGGGAATAAACTTGAGGAGCAGGTCCAGAGTGATATCATCCGGTGGATAATAGCCAGCGGGTATCGGAATAAACTGCATAAGGTATTTGAACTTTTCCAGCAGGTCCCTGAAATTCTTACCCCTGTATACCCTCCTCCACGGAAAGAGGTTCTGAGTCAGGCATACGATGCTCTGCGGTTAAGGTATTTTTTAGCCCTTAAGGACGAGACCAACATCCAGATGGAATACCTCCGCCTCCAGAGGTCCTACTCAATTGGAATTCTCCTTTTCTGGATAAATAAGATGATTTCCGAAAACATCTCCATCCCAAAATTAAGGAGTATCGTGGGGAATATCCTTAAGATAAGAGCACTCCCTGAGTTCCAGAAAATTTACGGCAGTTACTCTTTGAGCGATGACCGGTATCTTTTCTACCAACACACCCTTATCTACTATGCTCAAAGAATTTCCAATAGTGATGACTTAAATTATCTGAAAAAGACGCTTTCTGTAATCGCTTATCTTAAAGACCGTCCGGAAGTCATATCCGCCTATGGACAGATAGACCTTTCTCAGCCCTATCTTTATGAAAAGTATGAGATTTATAAGTTAACCAATTATACCGGCAATTTAACTTTCTGGGCAAAATGGGCAATGGAGAACGACTTTCATACTCGCGATTTGTCAGAATTGTTTCAACTCTATGTTCAGGCGCTGAACAGCAATAAGTTTACAAATATCCTCCGGGCGACCTATGCTAATCTCGGGATTGAGATTGACTTCAATCTTCGCGGGAAAACTCAGGAGATGCAGGAGGAGATAAAGGGGATAATTTCCAACTGGCTCCTCTACTTCTATCTCAGAGGGATAAGAAAATTTCCGGAAGTAATTTCCTGCCTGAATGAGATTAAGAAAATATCAGGTTATGCCCGATTTTATCAGTTGAACTACAATCAGGATGACATCAGATACTGGTTTCAGCACAGAAGGGAACGCGGTTATACACTGGAGGAAGTGAGAAAAATTTTCCAGATTATGTCCCAAATGCGAGGGCTCCTCGAACAGAGCGCAACTACTTTGTCCCGAAAATATCAGGATATACTCCCTCAGGATTTTTCCTCTTACCTGCAGAAAATCAAATATAAGAAGATGCACAAGGGAGAACTGCAGAGGTTGACTGAGGAGATAATCTATCCTCAGAAGTTGAAGATAGAAGATGTGACCACAGAATATCAGATAGGGATTTTAATCCAGGGACTCTATTCCTGTCTGCTAAAAATCTCTCTTACTCCCTATCAGTTGACTCAAGTATTTAATTTTTATAAGAAGGAAGGGTTGGAAGACCTTGACCTTATCAAACTCGTAGAACTGGAAAAAAGGATATTTGACTTTTTGGACGACAACGACCTCCCTCAGGTATTTCAGGAAGAAGAACTGCGGACTTACATCTGGGAACTGGTTTATGACCACGGCTGGACTTACACCCTGAGATATTTTGATAACTGGCTTCCGAGATTAGAGGTGTTTCTCACAGAATTCAGAGCAGAACACGGCTACTTCCCACCTCAAAGGTTGATATTCTCATATCTCAAACCAGAGGTGGTTTCTTCTCCTCGCTGGCAGTTCGTGAACAGGATACACGCCGGTGCGCTTTCCCGCAAAGCCGGTGATTATCTGATTGTCAATCTGGGTAAGGACTTAAATTATCTTCGGGAGTTCGGATTTTTCTATTACGAAAGCCCGCTTCTGGGGATTGACTTTGACGATTACTCTCTAATTGCGCCCTATATTTTAAAATGCAATTTCTATCAAATACCTGCCTACCTTTCCACCCTGAAAAAATTTGAGGAGAATCTCTCTTCACTCTTTCCAGAAGATCAGGTGCAGGAGGCACAAAATTTTAAAAAGTTAACTCCTTATGCTTTACCCCTTTTATGTTATGCCTTTAACCATCGGGAGTTATTTCAGGAAAGGGTTAAACTTCTGGGAGAGCGAGCACGGAATGGATTCAAGCAGATAAAGCCAGGCGAGGAGTTCCAAAAGGTCCTTCAGCAGCCTGAGAAGCGTATGCAGTTGATAACAGAGATAATAAATTATGGCCACAGTAAGTATAAAACCCGTCTCAGCCCGGCAAAAATTTACAACATCCTGTGGAAAATGCGTGAGGGGTATAGTCTGGAATCTGCATTTCTGGTCTTCTTTGAGTATCATCGTCAACTGGCGAATATTTATACACAGATTCGGGCCCGTAAAATTAACGGAGCAGTGAATAGCCTCCTACTGCATCTCGCCCAGCAGATTTACCTTACCCCATTGGAGATGAAGGATGTAATTGAAATTTTCAGGATACTCAATGTCCTGGAGGAAATATATAAACTGAAAAATCTAAAGTTTGATGAAATTTCTCGTTACCGTGATGCCGAGAGTATTTATTTTTCAGGACTTACTGTTAGGGAGTTAAAGGTGATTTATGCCGGGATAAAGAAGATGGTCAATGCTTATCCTGAAATTTCAGTCCCTCAACTTCTGTACATCTGTCTGGGAGAATTTCTCGCCCAGCCTTACTACAAGCCGGGCATAAAAATATATTCCTATCACGACTATGCCGGTGTGATTCCCACTCTGGGTATTTCCTCAAGGATTATCTCTTTGCTTGAGGGCAATAACATTGCTCCCAATGTGTTTTATTACTTCTGGGAGGTAAGTGTGAAACAGAGTGAACTTTTAAAACTCTCCTCTTATCAGAAATCAATTTTAGCCCGCATACTGTACTTAAAAACCAAAGACCCTCTAAAGCCCAAGGTTATACTTGGCACTCTCACAGCGGTTGAGACCCGGGCGTATCTTAAAAAAATTGAGAATATAATAGATAAGCGTAAAAGGAAAATACTCAATAATATCTTGAAAGAGAGATGCAGGTGATGATTCTGATTACGAAAATACTGGCGGTGATTATAATTGGAGAGGTCATCTTCAGGGAGCCGGGTTGTGCATTGTGGGAATTTTTAAAATTTTATTTTAAGTTCTATTGTCCCCAGAAGAAGGACTGGCAGAGGAGAAAAATCAACTGGTATCTATTCGTTTATCTTCCGGCAGAGGTTTTTGCCACGGTTCTGGCAGGTATTTATATTTTCTTTCTCTACAATTTCAATGCCAGCTGGGCATTATTGATTGCGATTTCCGGCTGGATGTTCAAGAAGATAATTCAGGACCCGATTTTCATCCTTCATACCTATATATTGAGTTTATTCTCCCAGAATACGGAGCCGGAAGAACCTTTCAGCCCCTTACCTCTACCCTCTGTAATTTATATGCCTCATCTTGGTTATTCCCCAGAAGAAGTTGAGACAGCAGTTGAGGTGCTGTTTTTATCCTATTTCAACAATCAGGATGCATATCCAGCATTGATGTATCATTCTGATAATCGTGAGCCGGAGTTGATATACCAGGCGTTAAAGATAGCCAGAGGGCTGGTTAAAAAATTCGGTGTCGGCAACTTTATATTCTGGCAGAGGAATATACAATTTCCGGAGAGGAATTTTCTGGGCAAGCCCGGTGCTTATCTCGCTGATTATCAGAGGATGGTGTGGGGGATAAAGCAGCCCGTGTTTTATATTGAGAAGGAATGGGATGCTCGTCTTCAATACAGAATGCGACTGGAGGGGGAAAAAATTGTGGAAGAGGAATTCCATCATCCTTTTATCCCGCCTGATAAACTGGACAATGGGTTTAAATATTTCATTGTTTATGAAGAGGGAAGATATCTTCTGGAGGAAAGAAATTATCTGGAATCGGAGAAGGGAAGATTTGAAGCCGAGGTAAGAATTAGCCTTTATCTTGTGAACAAGAAAAACCCTGAGGAAATTTATCGTCTATATATGGGCGGTATTTATGACGCTGAAGGTTCCCTTCTTTATGGCCCTGAGGAGTGGGAGATGGGTTCTGAGGGCACAATTTACCTGAAGACGGAAAATCCCGCAATCCCACCTGGCCCCTATCAGTTGCTGATAGAAAGAGTCGTGGTTTTGAATAACAGAAAGTTTTTCCTGGATAAGGAGATGAACATCAGAGACAGGGATTACAAAATTTTTCTGAAAAAAGATGAGTATAAACTTACGAAGAAATATTTCGCTTATAAAAAAAGAGAGGGTTACTTAAGACTGGTTGACCAGAATTTCAGGCCTGATAAGAAAAAATTTACAGGCAGTGATTTCCGCAGAGACCCCTTTCAGGATATGCACACTTTCCCTGATGAGGTTGTGGAAAGAGTCCAGCAGGATCCTGATTTTGATTACTTTGAAAAGAATCAGATTAAGGAAAAAGGTCTCTGGGGCAATGAAAGTTTGATTTCTAATTTTAAAACTGGCTGGGAAGAGGAATACTTTATACCGGATAAAATTCAGAAGCATCGCATAATCCTCAAAGGTGGTTACTATCTTGTGCCTGAGAGGTTGAAAACCCGGGATATATTCTATTCTCCCTACAGGGAGAAGGAGATAATTTATGAAGACAAGGCCTATGGTCGGGATAGAGATAAAAAATTCCCTTTAATTACCTTGAAGGGCGAGGAGGTTTCACTTAAAGGAAGTTACAGTTTAATAAAGGCTGAATTCATCACTCAACTCAAGCCCTGTAATGGAGGATACATCTTTAACTCTAACGACGGATTTATAATAAGAAATGGGGAGTGTTACTATCTGGGAGAGGAACTGGAGTTTGTGAGTTCTGATTTTCAGAAAGTGGAGAAATCCCTGATTTATATTTCTCCCCGGGATAAAACACTGAGGAAAAGAAGATTACTTGCTCCTCCAGGAGGATATGAAATAAAGGTGGATAAGATAATACTCAAGAGGAAGATACTTCCCTCTCCTCGGGAAGTAGTTTTGGAAGGAGGCAGGATAAAAATTTTTGACCCTGTTTTCTCCCACCTGGTTAGCCTTGAGCAGGGGTGGGGCATCAACGAACTTGGAATTTACTCCCCTGATGGAGGTGAAGAATTTATCCCTGAGGGAGAAGTCAAATATCACAACGGCTACCTTTTTGAAGAAAAGATTCTGGCCAGGGAAGGGGAATACAAAATCGTGGGTACCCAGGTGGTAATTGGTGGTTTTACTCTACCTCTGGGTTTCATACTGGAGAAGAAGGGGGAGGTTTTAAGATACAATGGAGAAGTAGTTTATGGGGATTGCTCCCCTCTTATAATCAATCAGATTGACTCCGATGGTGAGTTTTTAAAAGGCAGTCTGATTCCTGTAAACTGTATGCTTACCGCTCAGGTTTTATTCCAGGAGCAGTTTGAATTTGGGATGATTCAACCTGAAATCTCATTTGCCAACAGCACGGAATCTCTCTTTGCCAGGTTGCTTTCCTGGGCACATGAAGAATTCAAATTTGCGGAGAGGGCTTTATTTAGCGTATGTGAGGAATCCAACTCCTACGGGAAGGTGTCCAAGGCGCTTCCCCTTTATGTGAACAATATCCTGATAAAAGAGGCAATCCCGGCAATTGCCAGGACGCACGACCACTGGGAGGCGATGGGTTTGAGGACTTACCTTTTCACCACTGATAAATCCAAGCAGGGAAGAATTATAGAAAATGTGCCTTCCAATTTTTACAGTTTCCTGAAGCGGAAACAGGGCTGGCTGGCTGGTGATTTATTGCTTCTCACTCTGGAATCAAAACTTGGAAGTGTGATGAATCATATCAGGAGTGCATTATCTTTCCTGAAGGGAAAGATAAAAATTGCAAAATTCTGGAAACACTATAACAGGAATTATTTCAGGATGCTTTCCCGGGAGAAAAAATTCTATTCCGCACTGGGTAATCATAGAATCTACACTTTAACCCGCACGACATTTTCCACCACCTATCTCATGGTCTGGTTGCTTACCACGGGCTGGGTGGCTCTGGTATTTCCCGGAGCGTTGACTACCAGAAACCAGGGACTGGCCTGGATGTTGTTCCTGATTTCCATTGCATGCATAATAATCCTTCCCAAATTTTTCATACCCGTCTGGAAACTCTTCCTCCAGGAATTGAGCAGGTTGTCATCTTTTATATATCTGGGAGTGGTGTTTGCCTTCTGTTATTATTTACCAGAAGTGCTTGAGAAGTTTCCCCATCTTCCTCAGATTTTCCTCATTCTGGGATATTTTTATGTCCTGACACGGGTGATATTTTTACCTCTTATGTTCATTATATTCGGGCATCGCAGGAGGCTGCGGGTGAGAATAGCTGCTTTTGGGGGTGCATTATTTGTGGTTGTATTTTTGATAAATGTTTATGATATTCTGGACTTACTTGCCGGCAATAAGAATTTCTACTGGATACCCTATTTACTTCTACATCAGATGCCTTATGTCTTTACTTACTTTTTGCCCATTCTTATAATTTCCCATTTCTTCCCTTTGGGGAGAAGGGCAATCAAGACATTAAAGGAGGGGATAAAGGAACTCAGTGCCACCACGTCCACGCTCCTTATGCTTTTAATTTACGAACCATTCCATATTCTGACCACACTGCTTAAACTCATTCTGAGGCCATTTCAGAAAATAACCTGGCTGCCCCAGAGTTATTTTGACAGAAAATCCCGCAGAATCAATTCTCTGCTTAAGGCTTATATTCATTTTATCTTACCGCCGTTATTTTCCCTGATAGTTATAATCATCCCCATAAAATTTCACCTGATTACTTACCGGGTACTCATATATGGCTGGCCGATATTTGTGTGGTCCTGGCTTCTGGGCCCATTCTGGGCATACTGGACTGCCAGGCATCGTCGGGATTTAAATTGCCAGACGCCGGAGAATCTCATCGCCCGCAGGATAGTTTTAAACACGCCTGGCTTGGAAAATGTAGAACCGGGTAGGCTGGAAGAAATAATTAGGCAGATACCATTTGTGAGCACAGAAGAGGATTTAATCCGCATCCAGTTATTCATCTTAACGCATATGAGTTTTTCAACCTTAAGTGTTGATGTTCAGGAAAAAATTATTAAAAAAGCAGAGGCAACTGCGCTCTCCCAGCCAGACCCCAGAGTGACGGACTGGCTTACTCTCCCGGACTTTTTGCGGGTTAAACTTCTCAAGCCCTACAGAAAGTTCATCTCACCTGATGTCTGGAACTACATTCTCTATCTGGAGGCACTTCTCTTCCAGATGGTCAAAAAGGGCTGGGCTGAGGTGGAGTGGCAGAATATGACTCCAGAAGAAAGGCAGAAAGTCAAATCCCGCCTTCTCCGCAAGTACCGCCTGGCTTAAAACATCCCATTCAAAATCAAAATGTTCGGAGGTCTCACCTCCGAACATATTGGGAATTAATGGGTTGGGATAAATATGCCGCCTGAGGACGGAAGAGTGGGTGGATTTTTAAGTGTGTCTGGTTGAAATTTGGTTCTCGCTGGTGGTGTAAAAATATATCTTATATTTGACAAATCCAAAAAATATGCTATTATTTTATTAAGAATGTTAAAAACTTTCAAAAAGGAGGGGGAGTGAAATTATGAAACGCTCAAAACCATTGTTGATTTTCTTGGTTTCTTTGGTCTGTTTGTATCCCATTTCTCCTCTATCAGCAAGAAGGGTTCGTTCTTCTACCCGCATTATCAATTTTCAGGAAAATCCTCTGGAAGGAACAAACATTTTTAATCTACCAGATGGTTTTTTCGATTCGATTTATAATGAAGGGGGACTTTTTTATCTTTCTCTGAACGAAATTTCTCGTGCTTCCCTAGATATAGCGGAATTTCTATCAAATGAAGACATCTTAAATTATTACAGTGAGAGGTTCCTGGAATTATTTCCTCGATTGAGAGACCAAAAATGTATAGAGGCTTTAAGAAAATTTTTAGCCCCATTTACCTCTAAGGCAATAATCATACTGGAGGGTTTTAAACAGATAGAACCTATACTTGAAGGACAGGGAGAATACGGAGAACTGTCTCCTCAGGAGAGGGCTGATAGGGCTTTGAGGGTTTATAGAGAATCCACAATTCAGAGGATGAAGGAGGATGAAGATTTTAAGGAAGTATTTGATGGCGATGAGGAAGTCTTAGCGAAATTTCTCTCCTCTCTAACAATAGATGAACTGGCTCTTCTGGAGTATGCGGTGTATACCCCTCCTTCAGTCCAGTCAGTTTGCAAAAATAGAGAAGATAAAAAGTCTCTTATTCGTATTGTCAGAAAAATTAAAGAGAGAAGTGGCGAAGGAGGTTTATATGAGTATCTTAAGTCAACTGACTACTATAGGGCTTTTAAGGAAAAATTAAAGGGGATGGGAGTAAAAGAAGGATTTGATACAGTTGGGGA
>NATI01000074.1 GCA_002085265.1 Candidatus Omnitrophica bacterium 4484_49
AAAGAAATATATTTTTTCATTACTTATTTATTATATAACTGGAATTGATAAAAAGCAAGTGAATACAGAATTTCGGCTCTATTATTTCAAGAAAGAAGAAACACTTCTTATTTCATCACAATCTGTCTGGAAATCTCATCTACTTTAAAATATCAGTCAGGAAAACACAATAATAATGGGCGGGGAAGGAATTGAACCTTCGACCTCCTCGTTGTAAGCGAGGCGTTCTCCCACTGAACTACCCGCCCTCCCCAGAAAACTAAAATAATTCTATTTTATCTATATAAATAGCGCCGGTTTTCACATCGGCCCATCCATTATCAATTATAAAATCAAGCTCCTGCTCCCCTCCTTTACCAAACTCTTTCAAATCAATTTCTATCTTCTTCCAATCCGCAGTTACTGGAATCATTTTGGACCCAGATTTAAACACCACCGCTAGATTCTTAGGATAGCCCAACTTTTTATCGCCCTTTATCCAAAAACTAAGTTTAGAGAATTTATTCAAATTCAAGGTAGATAAATTTACATAAAACCCAACATAACCTGGATTTCTGGAGCTGATATTGTATATTATCTTATAACTTGCACCTGATTTACCAACCTTTGTTTTTGGGTCCTTTACTCCTACAATTACAAGGGCTTTGTCTTTAGTATTTGAAGTCCAAGTACCATATCCAAAAGAGTCACCGTTATCAAAGCCAGTTATGAGAAGAGCAGTTGCATTTACAGCAAAAGCAAGGATAACTCCTCCCAGGATTAGAAATTTCTTCATATTTCTCACCTCCTTTTTTTCTTAAAACTACACCAATATAACTCCAGTGTCAAATAATTTTCAACCTAAAGTTTTCGACTTTTCTACTGCCTCCTGGATGGTGCCTACCATGTAAAATGCCTGCTCCGGGAGGTGGTCATATTTACCCTCTATGAGTTCTTTAAATCCTCTGATAGTATCCTCCAGTTTCACATATTTACCGGGTGTACCCGTAAATTCCTCAGCGACAAAAAATGGCTGAGAGAGGAAACGCTGGATTCTCCGCGCTCGATGAACCACGAGTTTATCTTCCTCAGTGAGCTCCTCTACTCCCAAGATAGCAATTATATCCTGTAATTCCTTATACCTCTGAAGGATCCTCTGGACTTCTTTAGCAACCAGATAGTGTTCTTCTCCAACTATTTCCGGGGATAGGAGCTTAGAATTGGACTCTAAGGGGTCAACCGCAGGGTATATACCCAGAGAAGCAAGTTCGCGAGACAATACCGTAGCGGCATCGAGATGAGCAAAAGTAGTGGCGGGTGCAGGATCAGTTATATCATCAGCAGGAACATATATAGCCTGAACACTTGTTATCGACCCCTTTATTGTAGAAGTTATCCTTTCCTGCAACTCAGCCATATCAGTTGCCAGTGTGGGTTGGTATCCCACTGCTGAAGGCATCCTGCCCAGAAGAGCAGAAACCTCAGAACCCGCCTGTACAAATCGGAAAATGTTATCTATAAATAGGAGCACATCTTTTCCCTCTACATCTCTAAAATATTCAGCAATTGTAAGTCCGGTTAACGCCACTCGAAACCGCGCACCCGGTGGTTCGTTCATTTGCCCGAAGACAAGGACTGTCTTATCCCAAACCTTGGCTCTCTGCATCTCCAGCCATAAATCATTTCCTTCCCTACTCCTTTCTCCCACTCCGCAGAATACAGAAAGCCCCTCATGTTCTATAGCCACATTCCTGATAAGTTCCATAACTATAACAGTTTTCCCCACACCTGCTCCTCCAAACAACCCCACCTTTCCACCTTTGGGATAAGGAAGAAGAAGGTCAATCACTTTTATACCTGTCTCAAAAATTTCGTACCTTGTGTCCTGCTCCTCTAACCCTGGAGGCTTGCGGTGAATTATCCAGCGCTCAACCTCAGGAGGCACATCTCCTTTTTTATCTATAGGTTCTCCAATGACATTAAAAATTCTCCCTAAAGTAGCCCTCCCTACAGGGACTTTTATAGGACTTCCCGTATCTTGTGCTGGAACTCCCCTCCTGAGACCATCCGTAGGACCAAGTGCTATTGTCCGCACAGTGGAATCCCCTAAATGCTGATGGACCTCACACATCAGAAAGATCTTCCCAGTGGGAGTATCAGTTTCTATTTTTATAGCGTTATTTATCGCTGGAAGCCTCCCTTCTGGAAACTCAATATCCACTACGGGACCAAATACCCTCTTTACTTTTCCGACATTCATATCTAAACCTCCACTCCCTGAATAATCTCCAGAATCTCCGTGGTAATTTGAGCCTGCCTTGCCCGATGATACTTTAACGTCAAATTGGACACCATCTCCTCACCATTCTCTGTAGCATATTTCATCGCCAGCATTCGTGACAGCTCTTCTGATAGACGGGATTCCATCAGTTTATACAACAACTTATATTTGATATAGTAAGGGACTATCTGAGTCAAAAAAGACTCCCACTCGGGCTCTGTTAACCAATCTATATTCAAACCTTTCTTCTCTGGAATTTCAAATTCCAGTGGCAGAATTTTTTCCACCCTGATTTTTTCTCTGCCCGTTTTTTTATACAAGCTGCTGACCACAAACACATTGTCAACTTTCTCCTCCTGATAGCTAGAAATAATTTTTTCACTCAGAATTTCAGCAAATTCCTTTTCTCTTCCTGAATAGTTCACCAGCCCCTCTCTCTCGTAAATCCTTCGACAATAGGAAGTACATTTCTTACCCACTGGAATTATATCCACAATCCTTTTTCCCTCCTGTTCATATTCTCTCATCATCTCCTTAACCCTTGTTAGCAATTCCACGTTAAATGCCCCACATAATCCCCGATCACTGCCTATAACCACAATGAGTATATTTCCATCACTACGGGCACGAAACCAGGGATTAGGGAAACTGCGATACAACAGATATATATCCTCAATAATCTTTTCTATATTTTCAGCATATTCCTCTATAGAAGTAAACCTCAATTCCAATTTTCTCAATTGGGTGGAAGCTACTACTTCCATCGCTCTGGTAATTTTAACAATCCTTTGAATAGTCTCGATTCTATGTAGAAGTTGCCGAGGTTTCATTCTTCCGAAATACTTTCTCTTTGAATTCTTCTATCGCCGTTTTTATCTCAGAAATCAATTTCTCACTGAGTTCTTTTTTCTCCCGTATCTCAGCCAGAATATCCCCCTTATTCTCTCGGAAATATTCCAGAAGCGCATACTCAAAAGACTTAATTTCCTCAACTGGCAGGTCGTCAAGATAACCATTTACTCCCGCAAATATAGAAATAATTTGTTCCTCCACAGGTTGAGGCTGATATTGGGGCTGCTTCAAGAGTTCAGTGAGTCTTCTTCCCCTTTCTAACTGAATTTGAGTTTGCTTATCCAATTCGGTAGCAAACTGAGCAAAAGCCTCCAGTTCTCGATACTGAGCAAGCTCCAATCTTAATCTCCCTGCCACCTGTTTCATACCTTTTATCTGAGCATTTCCACCCACCCGGGATACACTGAGTCCAACATTAATCGCTGGCCTTACTCCTCGATAAAATAATTCCGATTCTAAATATATCTGACCATCCGTTATAGAAATTACATTGGTGGGGATGTAGGCGGATATATCTCCAGCCTGAGTTTCAATAACAGGAAGTGCAGTAAGAGATCCTCCTCCCATCTCATCACTGTATTTGCATGCTCTTTCCAGAAGTCGAGAATGACAGTAAAAAATATCACCGGGATATGCTTCCCTTCCTGCTGGCCTTTTGAGGAGAAGAGAAATTTCACGATAACTCTGAGCATGTTTTGTAAGGTCATCATATATAATAAGTGCGTGTCTGCCATTGTCCCTGAATTCTTCTCCAATAGCACATCCCGCATAGGGAGCGATATATCTGGTAGGGGCTGAGGCTGAGGCAGGTGCAGATACAATTATGGTATATTCCAGAGCGTCGAACTCCTTAAGAGTTTCTACAAGTCGGGCAATACTGGACTGCTTCTGGCCAATTGCCACATATATACATATAACATCGGTATCTTTTTGACTTATTATGGTATCAACTGCTATGGCGGTTTTTCCGGTAGCCCGATCACCTATTATTAACTCCCTCTGCCCTCTTCCAATGGGAATCATAGAATCAATTGCCTTGATACCGGTATAAAGAGGTTCTTTCACTGGCTGTCTATCCACCACACTGGGTGCTATCACCTCCACCGGTCTTTTCCTGGTAACATTCAGAGGGCCTCTATCATCCAAAGGATTCCCCAGGGGATCTATGATTCTCCCCAGCAGTTCTTCACCTACAGGCACCTGTACTATCTGAGAAGTCGTCTCAGCAATGTCTCCCTCCTCTATGAACTCATAATTTCCAAAAATCACTACACCTACAGTCTCGTCTTCCAGATTTAAAGCCATTCCGAAAACCTGCTCTTTTAATTCTGAGTTCTCTTTACTGCGAAATCTGACCAGTTCTCCATACATAACAGTTTCCAATCCCTGAACACGAGCAATACCATCGCCGACTTCAATTACATATCCGATGTTCTTCAACTCCACTTTTAAATCCACTGACTCCAGATACCTTTTAAGAGCGGAACTTAATTCTTCTGGCTTCAACTTATCAGACATAGAGTCTCCTCCATCCTTGCTTCCATCTGGAAAATATTTCATCTAAAGATAAATCATAAAGTTTATGGTCGAAATACAGTCTGAAGCCGAATAACATATCAGAATTTACGACCAAATACAACTGCAATTCTCTCTGCAATCTGTCTTTGATAATATTAGAAATTTCCTCCATAAATTTTTTATCCAACTCCACAGGAGATTCCAATTTTATCTTTAATACCTTTTGTTGAGAATAAATCTTCTCCAGGTCCGAAATTATCTCTGATCTGAGGATGGCTCTCCACAACTTTATAAAAATTTTTCAACTCCTGGATGAAAAAATCACAGCTCTGGTCCCCACCGTATTTAAGTAATGCCCGAGCATAAACCTCTGATATCTTACTCATATCTTAAATTCTTCTACTCTATCTTTAAGATAACTGTAATGGTCCTCCTTCTTGACCTCCCTTTTCAAAATTAACTTGATGCTGTGAAATACTAAATCCAGCATTTCGTCCTTCAACCTGTTATATATTTTTTTAGACTCCACCTCTGCCTTTTCTCGTGCTCGCTGAATAATTCTCTCCGCCTCCTGTTTGGCGTTGCGAATTATCTCGTCTTTAACCTCAGCTGCTTCTTTAACTGCCCTTGTTCTTATGTCAGCCATTTCCATCTCCAGACCAGCAAGCCTTTCTTCCACTTCTCTAAATCTCTTTTCTGCCTCCCGCTGCTTTTCTTCTGCGGAATCTATTTTCTCCCTGATCATCATTGCCCTCTTCTCCAGAACCGATGAAATCGGACGGTAAATATACTTGGCGAAAATGTAAACGAACAGCAAAAAACTCAACACCTCAATTATAAGCGTGAGATTTAAGTTCATTTTAAATCACGAAAATTAAAAGTATCGCTATGATTAAAGAATATACTCCAGTAGTTTCAGCAATAGCATCGGCAAGAAGCATCGTGCGTAAAATCACTCCCTGAAGTTCCGGTTGTCTGGCTATTGCCTCACATGCTTTTCCTCCTACTACACCTTCACCGATACCAGGGCCAATTGCTCCTAATCCCATACATAACCCTGCTCCCAGATACTTAGCCACTTTTAATAAAACATCAGGAGTAATCGCCTGTGTAGTGGTCTTAACCGCCTCCTGTGCCCATGCTAAATACATAGTTTCACCTCCTAACTTGCTTGAATTGTAATATAAGCAACTGCCAGCATCGCAAATACTAACGCCTGAATGGCTCCAATAAAAAGACCAAAAAATAAATTAGCAACAGTCATTAAAACAACTCCCACTGGAACTCCCAACCAGTGAAATAATTTCACTAAAATTTCAGGAACAACTCCAATTATTATACCACCAGCAAAAATGTTTCCATAGAGACGAAAAGCATGAGAAACTGTTTTCCCAAATTCTGAAAATAAGTTAGAGGGAAACATAAACCAGTAGGGCTGAAAATATGACTTTAAATAATTCTTCCACCCTTTGGTTCTTATTCCATTGACGTGAGCGATTATTAAAACCAGCACTGCCAGTCCCAGAGTGGTATTGACATCCCGGGTAGGAGGACGAAAATGAGGAATAAGGTTAAGCCAGTTGGAAAATAATACAAATAAAAATAATGCTACTATAAACGGAACAAATTTTAATCCTCTTTCCTCCATACTTTCGTAAAGGATGGTCTTGAAATAAGTTATGAGTTCTTCAATAAGGACCTGGAACTTCCCAGGAATCAGCTGTAAATTTTTTCTGATGAAAAAAGCCAGCATCAGAAGTAAAGCGAGGATTACAAAGGTAAATCCCACAGTGTCAAGATTAAATGCTAAATTAAAGTTGAATAACTTGAATCTTACAACTTTAAAGATTTGTTCAGTTCCCATCTCTGCCAATATATCACAAATTGAGGGATCAACACACCAATTGCTGAACCTGCAAACATTTTTTTATTGATAATTGCCGAAAAAATCAAAATTGCTGCTAACAGCAGATATCTTAAAATATAATTACCAAACATAAAATAACCTATCTGTTGAACCTGAACTTTACGGGCTAAAATAAAAAAGTTAAATACTCCACCACATACCCCGAGTAAAATACCAGCTGCTATGTAAAATTTAACCGCAACCAAACTTATAAAAATCAATAATCCCGCCACAATAAATGAACCTTTAAATATTTTATATTTTACTTCCTCTATCTCCTTCATCATTCAGTTCTTTTATCCTTCTGTAAACAGCAGTAAGTCCTCCACTAAGTCCAAATATCAAAAATAGAATTGTAAATATGCCTTTAGTGCGGAATTTGCCATCGAACCAGATCCCGAGAATGACTCCACCAATTGTAGTGATTCCAATAACAAGCCCAATTTCAGAAACCAAGCTGAGATATCTGAAAATAGAATTATTCTTCACAATATCATCTGCTCCCTGGCTTTACCAGGGGAATTTCCTTTTTACATAGAGGACAATCCTCAGGTGTATAGGTAGGTAATTTATATTTCAAAAGGTAATGATACTTATTTCTGATTTTAAATTTATCACTACACCTATCAATCACTGCTCCCACTCCTACAATGAGGGGATTAAATACCTTAATAAGTTCCTTAAGCTCCAGAACAGATTTCCCGGTGGTCAAGACATCCTCAACAATCAAAACTCGCTCTCTGTTCTTAATTTCAAAACCTCTTTTCAAAACCAGTTTCCCATTCTCCCTTTCAGCAAACATCGCCCGTGCTCCTACGACCCTTGCAGTCTCATAAGCCAGAATAATCCCCCCCATAGCAATACCTATAACAATTGCTGGCCTATCCAGCCGAAAGTTCTCGGCCAGAGCATTGGCTATCCTGGCAGTAAACTTGGGATACTGAAATACTCTTGCCAGCTGAATATATTGTTCGGAATGCAATCCACTGGAAAGTAAAAAATGTCCAGCCTGTATAGCAGAGGTGGTATTTAAAATTTCAAGTAGTTCCTCCTCTTTCATTTCATAACCTCCTTTACAATTTTCAATGGATCGCGGGCACTAAGCACTGCTCTACCCATAACCATATAATCTGCACCTGCGGACAATGCTTCCTGGGGCGTAGCAATCCTTCTCTGGTCGTCTCGATTTGTCCTTTTCAACCTGATACCTGGCGTAACTCCTATAAAGTTCTTGCCCAGTTTAGCACGTAGATATTCCAATTCCTTCACAGAACAGACGATACCATCTGCACCTGCATTTAATGCTAATTTAGCAAGTTTATAAACTAAGATATTGATTTTATTTTTAAATCCTAAAAAATGCAAGTCTTTTTCTTCCATACTGGTAACAACTGTAACAGCCAACATTAAAGGCCGCTGAGAAGAAGGATACTTCTCCAGAACCTTTCTGGCCTCAGAGATCATTCTTTCTCCTCCCAGAGCATGAACCGTAAACAT
The DNA here is from genome assembly GCA_002085265.1 of Candidatus Omnitrophica bacterium 4484_49. Taxonomy (GTDB): domain Bacteria; phylum Omnitrophota; class Gorgyraeia; order Kaelpiales; family Kaelpiaceae; genus 4484-49. Next base: position 8,034 of record NATI01000074.1, read on the forward strand.
CTTTACCTTCAGCTCAACGATTCTCCTCACACTTTCCGCAACCTGAGTGGGGATATCGTAAAGTTTCAAATCCAGAAAGACCTCACAGTTATAGCTTCTAACCAGCTGTATAATTTGGTTACCATAGGGAATAAACAATCTGGGACCAATTTTAAAAATTCTTACAACTGGAGAAAGGAGTTCCAGATACTTTCTCGCCTCTTCCAAACCTTCCACATCAAGTGCCACGATAATCATCTCAGTCAATTTTCAAACTGCCGATTAACTCTTCATAACTCAGCTTATGTCTCCAGAGATAATTTTTTATGCCAGATATAACCTCCAGCACAGCTCCGGGATTTATAAAGTTAACTGTACCCAAACTGACAAATGTCGCTCCCGCGATTATATACTCCACAGCATGGCAGGCATCCATAATACCCCCGGAAGCAATTATAGGTACATCCTTCACATTAGAA
>NATI01000075.1 GCA_002085265.1 Candidatus Omnitrophica bacterium 4484_49
GAGATGCTTTTTTATGGACGGGGAGCAGGTAAGAATCCTACCACCTCGACATTGGTATCTGACCTTGTGGAGTTGGCTCGGTTTTATAATAATGATAATAGAGTATTTTTGGGATACTATATGAATCCCAGAATAGAGGGATTGGTGGATATAGATGAGATTTCTTCTCGCTATTACATTAGATTTATGGCTGTGGATAAACCCGGAGTGTTAGCCAGGATATCTGGAATACTGGGTAAATACAATATAAGTATTGCCAGTGTTACCCAGAAGGAACGTAGAAAAGCCAGGTCCGTTCCTATTGTGATGATGACTCACGAGGCTAAAGAAAGTAATATGAAAAAGGCACTATCTGAAATTAAAAAACTGGATATAATTACCGCCATACCGGTTTCTATAAGGGTAGAAGAATAATGTGGAGAGGGGTTATTCATCATTATAAGCAATATCTTCCAGTAACTGAAAATACCCCCATAATTACTTTGCAGGAAGGGAATACTCCTTTAATCTATTCTGAATATTTATCTCAGCAGTTAGGTTCAGGGTTTTCAGTATACCTTAAATTTGAAGGCGCCAATCCCACCGGTTCTTTTAAAGATAGAGGAATGACCATGGCTGTATCCAAGGCAGTGGAAGAGGGTTCTCAGGCAGTTATCTGTGCATCTACGGGAAATACCTCTGCTTCTGCTGCTGCTTATGCTGCCAGGGCTAATTTAAAATGTGCGGTTCTCATTCCCAAGGGCGCAATTGCCATGGGTAAACTGGTTCAGGCTTTATCCCATGGAGCGATTGTAATAGCAGTTGATGGGAACTTTGACATCTGCTTGAATCTGGTCAGAGAGATAACCCAGAAATATCCCATAACTCTGGTAAATTCTATAAATCCCTATCGCATAGAAGGACAGAAGACAGGAGCATTTGAAATCTGTGATGTCTTGGGGGATGCCCCTGATTTTCATCTCATGCCGGTGGGAAATGCCGGTAATATCACCGCTTACTGGAAGGGTTATAAGCAGTATTACGAGTTAAAAAAAATCACCAGATTGCCAAAGATGATTGGTTTTCAGGCAGAAGGTGCTGCTCCCATTGTTCGTGGCCATCCTGTTGAAAATCCTCAGACAATAGCCACTGCTATCAGAATCGGAAATCCAGCTTCCTGGAAGAAGGCAGTTAAAGCCCGTGATGAGTCAGGAGGTTTAATTACCACTGTCAGTGACGATGAGATTGTTTCTGCCTATAAATTGCTTCCGGCAAAAGAGGGAATATTTGTGGAGCCAGCATCAGCAGCCTCGGTTGCTGGATTGTTGAAATTAAAAACACAGGGGTTTTTCTCTCAGTATAAAGGTGGTAAAATTGTGTGTATCCTTACCGGTCATGGTTTGAAAGACCCTGACCTGGCTATTAAGGTGGCAAATGAGCCAGTTTATGTTCAGCCGGATTTAGACCAGATAGTTAAAATTATAGGAATTTAAAGGAGGTGGAAGAAATGGCTAAAATAGAAAATAAGGAAGAAAAGAAGATTGATTCTGGTAAGTTAAAAGCGTTAGAAGTAGCATTAACTCAAATAGAAAAGGAATTCGGTAAAGGCTCCATAATGCGTCTGGGGCAGGCGACCAAACTTGATGTCCCTTTTATCCCTACCGGAGCCCTCACTCTGGATATAGCACTGGGGATAGGGGGAGTGCCTCGGGGAAGAGTAGTGGAAATATTCGGTCCCGAATCCAGTGGTAAAACGACTCTGGCTTTAAGCATAGTTGCTCAGGCACAGAAAGCAGGGGGAATTGCAGCATTTATAGATGCTGAACACGCTCTTGACCCCGGTTATGCTAAGAAACTGGGAGTGAATTTAGATGAACTGTTGATCTCTCAACCAGATACTGGAGAGCAGGCTTTGGAAATTGCCGAGCATCTTGTTCGTTCCAACGCTGTTGATGTTATAATTATTGATTCCGTGGCTGCTCTTGTCCCCCGGTCAGAAATCGAGGGAGATATGGGAGATCAGTTTGTGGGACTTCAGGCCAGGCTTATGTCGCAGGCAATGCGGAAATTAACTGCAGCCATAAGCAAATCCAAGACCTGTGCCATATTTATAAACCAGATCAGAGAAAAAATCGGGGTTATGTTTGGAAATCCCGAAACCACCCCTGGGGGTAGAGCTCTAAAGTTTTATTCTTCGGTAAGAATAGACCTCAGGAAAATAGGTAATATAACTTCCGGAGATAGGATAATTGGTACCAGGGTAAGGGCAAAGGTGGTGAAAAATAAAGTGGCTCCTCCATTTAAACAGGCAGAATTTGATATTCTCTATGACGAGGGCATTTCCTATGAAGGGGCTATTTTAGATTTGGGAATAAATCTGGGGATAATTTCCAAATCTGGTGCCTGGATTTCCTATGGAGATACCAAACTGGGACAGGGCAAAGATAATGCCCGTCAATATTTAAAATCCAATCCTCAATTGTGCAAAGAGATAGAGAAAAAGGTCAGAGAGAAAATGGAGGTGCAAAAGTGAAGGTTTACAGAATATTTCTGGCTCTTACTCTGTTAGTTGCCGGTATATTTCTGGGTGTGGCTTTAATTATAAGACTCAATATGGATACTTCAGTGGCTGCCCTGAATGGGGAGAATACTGATACACCTTCTGTAAGTGGTGGTTCTCTGGCATCGTTAGAAGATGCATTTGTGAGGGTGGCTGAAAAGGTAAGCCCGGCAGTTGTCAGTATCGTTACTGAACGAACTGAAACAGTGGGAGGAGTTCTGTTTTCACCGTTTGAAGGAGATGAATTCTTTGACAAATTTTTCCGGGACTTTTTCGGAGAAGTGCCCAAAAGGAAATTTCGCTCTATGGGATTGGGTTCCGGGATCATCGTTGACCCTAAAGGTTATATTGTGACCAATGAGCATGTAATTCACAATGCGGACAAAATCATGGTGACGCTTCCAGACGGAAGGGAATTTAAAGCAAAACTAATAGGTAAAGATTACCGTTCCGATATTGCTGTTTTGAAAATAAATGCCCAGAATCTTCCTTATGCGGTTCTGGGTGATTCTGATAAGGTAAAAATTGGGCAATGGGCAATTGCTATTGGTAATCCTTTTGGATTTGCAGTCCACAGCCCCAAACCCACAGTTACGGTAGGAGTTATAAGTGCTCTTCATCGTCAACTTCCAGCCACTGAATATCGTGAAAGAATCTATACTGATTTGATTCAAACCGATGCCGCCATAAATCCTGGGAATAGTGGAGGACCGCTTGTGAATTTAAGGGGTGAGGTGATTGGAATAAATGTAGCTATTTATACCACCTCGGGTGGATATCAGGGAGTGGGTTTTGCCATTCCTTCCAATCAGGCAAAGTATATCATGGATAAGTTAATCAGGGGTGAAGAAGTCACTTATGGCTGGTTGGGAGTCAAAGTGCAGGATTTAAATCAGGAACTGGCTGAGTATTTTGGTATTTCTGATCAGAAAGGAGCACTGGTTGCCAAGGTATTAAAGGGCAGTCCTGCTCAGAAAGCAGGATTAAAAGAAGGAGATGTGATAAGAAAGTTTAATGGTCAGGAAGTTGAAAATACATCTGACCTTGTGAATAAAGTTGCGCATACGGAAGCAGGTAAAACTGCAGAGATAGAAGTTATCCGTAACAAAAAGCCACTGACTCTGAAAGTGAAGATTGGCAAGCGTCCATTGAACCTTGCTGAGGCTGAAACTGCAGGAGAATATTCCTGGAGGGGGATAACTGTAAGCGATCTCAGTGAAGATCTTCGTAAGAAATTCAGGATAGAAGAGGAACAGGGAGTGGTTGTTGTTGATGTTAAAGAAGACAGCGCGGCGTGGTCAGCAGGAATAAAAGTAGGAGACGTCATTTCGGAGATAAACCACAAACTCATAACCGATGTGGATGATTTTGAAAAGGTCACTCAGGGAATTAAAGGAAAGGCACTGGTCAGAACTCAGAGAGGATACTTTTTGATTTCCCCTGAGGGGTAAATGGATGCTTTCAAATACGCTAACATTTTACTCAGATACCGTCCCCGTTCTTATAAAGAGTTAGTCCAGAGATTGGAAAAAAAAGGGTACAGGGGTGAGGAGATAGAGAATACGATGCAGAAGTTAGGAGAGAGCGGGCTTGTAGATGATCGGGAGTTCTGTAAGTTCTGGATAAATTATAGATTGAATTATAATCCCAGAAGCAGAAAATTTCTGGAGATGGAATTGAAAAGGAAAGGTGTGGATGAGGAGATAATTTCTGAAGTTCTCTCTCAAATTCCAGACTTTAAGGAACGAGATATAATTTCCGAACTTGTGGAACACAGGATGAGGTCCCTGAGAGGAGTAAAGGACCCTGTAGTTAAAAGACGTAGAATTTATACTTATCTGGCGAGAAGAGGATTCAGTTACTCCCAGATAAGAGAGGCAGTTTCGCAAGCGATGAGAAATGGAAAATGAAAACAGATGATGTGAGGGCAAAATTTCTGGATTTCTTCCGAAGCAAGGCACACAAGGTATTTCCCAGTGACTCCTTAGTGCCTAAAGATGACCCTACAGTTCTTTTTACCTCCGCAGGGATGAATCAGTTCAAACCCTATTTCCTGGGGATGCGGAAGGATGTGAGTCGAGCATGTTCCTGCCAGAAATGTTTGAGAACTGATGACCTGGAAAAAGTGGGTAAAACTCCTGCCCACCATACCTTCTTTGAGATGCTGGGGAATTTTTCTTTTGGTGACTATTTCAAGCAAGAGGCAATAGTATGGGCATGGGAATTTGTAACCGAGGTTTTGAAAATACCTCCTGAAAAAATCTGGGTGTCGGTGTATAAGGATGATAAAGAAGCCTATGAAGTCTGGAAAGATAAGGTAAAATTTCCTGAGGATAGAATTCCCCGGCCTGTGACTGTGGAAGATTTGTTGAAGTCTGGAATCTGGTTTTCACCCAGTACAACCGAAGAGAAAAACAGGGTAAGCCAGTTTTAGAGCCGTTGCCCAGTAAAAATATTGATACCGGAATGGGGCTGGAGAGAATTGCTTCTGTAATGCAAGGTGTAATGACCAATTTTGAGATAGATATATTCAGACCAATAGTGAATGAAATTCATGCTCTCTGTAAAAACAGAACCAATAAGGATAGATTTCATATTAATGCTATTGCTGACCATGTGCGAGCAATAACATTTGCAATAGGAGATGGTGTTTATCCCTCTAATGAAGACCGGGGATATGTGATTAGAAAAATTATCAGGAAAGCAAGCTGGCACGGATATAAACTGGGTATTAAGGAAGAATTTCTATACAGAATAGTTCCGGTGGTGGTAAATGTTATGAAATCTGCCTATCCTGAACTGGAGAAGAAGAGAGAAAATATTGCTCAGATCATTAAAGCAGAGGAGGAGAGATTTCTCAATACCTTGGAGACAGGGATCTTAAAGATAGAAAGTGCTATTCATGAAGTGAAATCCCAGAACATAAAGTTGATCCCTGGAGATAAGGTATTTCAACTGTATGATACTTATGGTTTCCCCTACGAACTTACGAAGGAAATAGCGGAGGAGAAAGGCATTGTTGTTGATGAGCAGGGTTTTAAAACTTGTCTGGATAAACAGCGTCAGCGGTCCAAGGAGATGAGTCACCTCAAGCAGGAGATTTTCAGTGCCCATAAAATTATTTTAAATTTGCCGCAGACAGAGTTTATAGGATATGAACAACTGGAATCGGAAGAGGAAGTTGTGGAAATTCTGGATGAAAATCTTTCTACCACAATTGAAAGTTTAGACAAAGATCAACGGGGAGTTGTGGTATTTAAAAAAACACCATTTTACGGAGAGTCAGGAGGACAGGTTGGTGATCGGGGGGTAATATACAATTCCGATTTTAAGGGTGAAGTTTATGATGCCAAACTGAATGAAGATAGAATCCTTCATTATATTCAGGTAATAAAGGGAACTGTAAAAAAAGGAGATAGAGTAAAACTGGAGGTGGATAAGGAAAAAAGATTGGACACTGCCAGAAATCATACTGCCACTCATCTACTTCATTATGCTTTACGAAAAGTTCTGGGAGAACATGTGGAACAGGCAGGTTCTTATGTGTGGTGGGAGGGATTTCGTTTTGACTTTACTCATTTTAAAGCTGTTAGTGAGCAGGAATTAAAGTGGATTGAAGAACTGGTTAATCTCTGTGTTATAAACAATGACCCTGTAAAAGTTAGGGTTATTCCATTTGAACAGGCAAAAAAAGAAGGCGTCCTGGCATTATTTACTGAGAAATATAAGGAGATAGTGAGGGTGATAGAAATTGGAGATTACAGTAAGGAGTTGTGTGGAGGTACACATCTTAAATCTACAGGCCAGATCGGGCTTTTTAAAATAAATTCCGAATCAGCAGTAGCCAGTGGTATAAGGAGGATAGAAGCGGTAACGGGCCGGGTAGCCTACAATTATATTCGAGAGCAGGAGGAGATACTTCAGGAACTATTGGTAACTTTAAAAACGGATAAATCACGAGTGATTGAGCAGTTAAAAAACTTACTGGCAAAGGTGAAGGATATGGAATCACAGTTAATGAAATATAAATTGCAGGAACTGGATTCTCAGGCAGAGAAACTACTTAAGGAGGCTCAGGAGGTTAAGGGAGTTAAGTATTTATTCCGGGAGATGAATGATGACCCTAAATTTCTGGGTTTTCTAGTGGATAAACTGAAAGAAAAAGGGAAGAGACAAACAGCGGTAGTATTATTT
>NATI01000076.1 GCA_002085265.1 Candidatus Omnitrophica bacterium 4484_49
AGACCAAACATATTACAGGCAAATGCCAGTGCTGAGCCCCATTGTCCAGCACCGGTTTCAGTACACAATCTTTCCACACCTTCTGCTTTATTAAAATATGCCTGAGCAACTGCAGTGTTCGGTTTATGACTGCCAGGAGGTGAAACTGACTCATTTTTGTAATAAATTCTCGCAGGGGTTTTAAGATACTTTTCTAATTTATACGCTCTATGTAAAGGTGTTGGCCTCCATAATCTATATACATCCAGAATATCATCAGGAATATCTATCCATTTTTTCTTTGTCATCTCCTGCTCGATAAGAGCATTAGGAAAAATTATGGAGAGTTTCTCCGGATTCACAGGTTCCTTAGTAGCGGGATCCATAGGAGGAGGAACATCCCAGGGTAAATCTGCCTGAATATTATACCACGCCTGAGGAAGATCTTTGGCAGAAAGCAAAACTCTGGTTTCCATTCTCACCTCCTGTTTTTATTATCTGGCTATTATACAGTAATTTGAAAAAATTAGAAAGTTTTTTCTGGAAATAACTTTTTAAATTTTTGATTTTACAGAATTGAGCTTGTCCTGCATTGAACTCTGTTTATCTCGGCGTTCATCTATCTTTATCGTGGTCACCACCCGTAGAGCCCCATGTTTAAACATCTCCTCCTGCATCTGGCGTATTGCAGTCATAACTTCGTCCCATTCTCCTTCTATTACCGTTCCCATAGGAGTAAGTTGAAATTTAATATTTTTCCCATGTAGAATTTTAATACATCGTGCAATATAAGAACTGAGAGAAGGAGAACCAGTACCTACAGGAATTATACTTACTTCTGCAATAACCATTAGTAGAGTTTAAATAGATAGTTAGGTTCCGCGTATTCCACTCGCCGATCCTGTTTTAACTTCTCAATGATATCCTCTACTTTAACTCCCTGTGGAAGTTCTAAATTATAAACCCCAATTCCTGAAATTATCTTTTTAACTTTCAGATCATACTGAGAAAGGAAAGTATCTATCTCTTCTGGAGTGAGGTCTTGCTTGAATTTCACCAGAACCTCTCCTTCTACATATTTCTGAGATTTATCCATCTCGTTTTCTTTCATCTTCTCCTCCTGAGAGAAACTCTCTCCCTCAACTTTTTGTTCTCTTTCTATAGTAACTTTTCTTACCACTACTTCCGGTAGGGTATAGTTGACGGGCTTGATACTTACAAGTAAAACTATAACTGTTATAACAACCACAACCAGAACAAAAACGAGTAACTTTTTCATAATTATTCCTCCCTAGTGGTGGAGGTGGCGGGAATCGAACCCGCGTCCTCGGTGAGGCCTCCCTTAAGCATCTACATGCTTAGCCCATCTTTTTATATTCATCTGCTCAACTCCGATGGGCAGGATTTGAGCAGATATAGCCTGCTATTCTTAACCAGATGCTCGCAGGCAAAAGCATCTGGCGCAGTCCGCTCGCCCCCGTTATTAAACGAGGACTTCCCGAACCCCTACAGGACCGCGGACTTATCCTGAAAGGGGCCTCCCTCTTAACAGAGGGAGAAGGCAACGCCACAAGATGCGTCGCTTATTTTTCTGCCAGGTGTTTTTCCACCGCCACAGGCGGGGACCCTTACGGGACGAGGCCTCCTGGCAACCTCGGCATGCAGCTTAAGTTCTGCCTCCCGAGTCGAGTCCATTCACCCCCATTTTAAAAGAACCACTTTTAAATTTAACACATCTTCTTTCTCATTTTCAAGTCCTATTGTATAATAAAACTTCAGAATGAAAAAAGTCATCGTAGCAATTATAATCCCTATACTATTCTTCTGGGGATTAGAACTAATCCTTCGGCTTTTCAATATAGAGATCAATACTGGCTCCAGTAACAATCCTGACAGTATATTTGACTTCAGAATAATTAACGCTCATAAAGAAAAACCTGACAGAGATATCAATATAGAAATCGGCCCCCAGATATATCCTATTGAATCCTCAAAATATAGAGAAAAATATCCCATTCTCAAAAAACAGGAAAATGAATATAGAATAGTGACATTAGGGGACAGCTGTACTTATGGATTAGGAGTAAAAAATTCTTATGCTGACTTCTTAGAAAGTTATCTGTCACAAGCAAACAAAAATAAAATATTTAGAGTATTTAACTATGGATATCCAGGTTATTCTTCGTTTCAAGGACTGGAATTTCTCAAAAAATACATTACACAGTTACAACCGGATATGGTAATAGTCTGGTTGGGAGCAAATGATGGATGTTGGGCACCTTTCTATTCTGATGCAGAATTTTACAAAAAGAGGGCCCAACTCCTCTCTCTTGCAAAAATTCACATATTTTTATATACCCACTCCCGACTCTATCAACTGATGAGAAATATAAACCTAAATTATATAAGAAGACTTGTAAATAAAAGTTTCAATAACCCTCTAAAAAGTGGCTATAATAAAGTCCGCGTCTCTCCCCAAGAATTCCAACATAACCTCAAAGAGATTCAGAAATTATGTAACCGCTACAACTGCAAGATATTATTTATCTGGCACTGCTGGTTTATTAATGGAAAAATACTTAAACACCAAGATTATAAACCCCCATTTCCTTACATAGATTTATGTGAAGTTTATCTCTCCCATTCTAACGACCCTAAAATTTATTTTCTTGACCATTGTCATCCCAATCAACTCGGGCACAAAATTATAGCAGAGACGTTAAAAAACAAAATCTTAGAAAAGTATTAAAATATTTCACTTCCTGGTTTTCAGCTCTTTAGAGATCTCCTTGTCCATTGCTTTTTTTCTCAAATCTTCTCTTTTATCATAGAGTTTTTTCCCTTTAACCAGAGCAAGCTCTACTTTTGCCCATTTATTATCTTTAAAATAAATTCTTAACGGTATTAATGTAAAACCCTTCCTTTGAACATCGCCTATAAGTCTTGCTATCTGATTTTTATGTAAAAGGAGTTTCCTTTTCCTGATGGGGGTATAATTTCTCTCACTGGAAAACTTATAGGGACTTATATGGCAGTTATAAAGATAAACCTCCCCTTCTTCTATGCGGGCAAAACTGTCATTGATATTCGCTTTAGCCCCACGAAGGGACTTTACCTCCGAACCCAGAAGAGAAATCCCGGCTTCAAGGGTATAAATAATTTCATAATCCCTTCTGGCTTTTCGGTTGGTAGCGACTGTTTTTTCCATTTATAGGGAATCAACAGAAAAGATATAATTCACACCCGGATAGCAAATCTGAAATATCTCATTAGATTTTCTCTATCCGCTGAGAGTTGACGGATAATCTCTTCTCTACTTTTAAACTTTTTCTCGTCCCGAATTATCTCTTCAATGAAAAATATTACATTCCTGCCATAAAGGTTCCCGGAAAATTCTGGTATATAAATTTCGTATCTTAACACTTCTCCTCCAAAAGTTGGAGAAGTACCGACATATAACAGAGCAGGTCTCGTATCTCTTCCTATGATGACTCTTCCTACGTAAACACCTGGCTTGAGGTAAAATTCAAACTCCGGCAGGAGGTTAGCGGTGGGGTAACCTAAAAGTAACTGAATATCTCCCTCCCGATTCCTTCCAAAGCGGAAGTCCTCTCCAACCACAATTGCTTGTGGAGAAAATCTATCCACTATAAATCTCTGGAAAAACTCCAGGGGAGACAAAGAGAGAAGATTTTTATCCAGTTCTAATATGAAACAGTAATCTATGCCCATTTCTTCTAAATATAGAATCTTACGAGATAATGGGGTAAGGACTGTGAAACTGACTTCAGGATTCAATATTTTAATTGGATCAGGATGCATTGTAACTACCATACTAGATGTATTAAGGTTCTTACTGACTTCAAGAAGTTTCTGAAGCACTCTTCTATGGCCGTTATGGAGGCCATCAAAGACACCTATGCTGATACTGACTTTAGAGAAACTCCCTTCCGGAATGTTATTTCCTTTAATCACCATCATTTCCCTACCATTTCTCATCATATCAATTTTCTGGCTATATCCAGAGGGATAATATATTTTTCAGAATCAGGCTCATTTAATATTTTATCCAACTTATGAGCGGAATCCAAACTAAATTTACCAATCGTCGTCCTGACCATCTGGGAGAGATGTGCAGGATAACCAAGTTCTCTGCCGATATCTATACACAATTGCCTTATATATAATCCCCGAGAACAGCGGATTTTAAACTTCACTCTGGGAAGATCTATATCTTCTATAACTAAATTATAAACCTTCACCCTCCGGGGATCTCTGGATACTTCGATTCCCTTACGTGCTAATTTGTATAATCGGACTCCCTTATATTTTACAGCCGAATACATAGGAGGAATCTGTTCAATTTCTCCCACAAATTTCTGAAACACCTGTTCGATTTGATACTTGGCAAGTTTAAGGTAGCCATCATCTTTAGCCTTTTCAATCACCTGACCTCCAAGGTCTCCCGTAGTGGTAGAGAAACCCAATGTCATCTCAGCAATATATTCTTTGTCCAGAGCAATTATCTTCTGAGATAACTTCGTAGCCCTGTTCAACATGATGATCAATAATCCTGAAGCCAGAGGGTCAAGAGTACCGCCATGTCCTACCTTTTTTAACATATATCGCCTGCGGATATAATCAACCACATCATGGGAAGTAAGACCTACAGGTTTATCTATCAAAAGTATTCCATCCAAAACATTCACCTCTTTTCCATAGATTCTCTGAGTACTCTAAAAACCTTCCTTCTGACTTCTTTTATACTCCCGCTCACCCTGCATCCACTTGCCATCTTATGTCCTCCTCCTCCAAAAATCTTTGCAATTTCATTTACATCTACATCCTGGTTGCGAGAACGAAATGTAACTTTAACTTCTGAATTTAACTCCTGAAATACCACGGCAACATCTGCATCTGAAATTGTCCTTAAAAAATCTATCACTCCTTCCAGATCCTCACGTCGAGCCTTACTTTCTTTAAACATCTGGCGGGTTATTTCTATCCATACAATCTTATCTTTTTTCTGCACATTTTTAAGACAATTCCCCCAGAGACGAATTTTATCCACTGTATTTTTCTCATAAATCTGAGCATACACCCCATAAGGCTCCACCCCCTTATTTAATAACTCAGCAACTATTTTATGAGTGCTGGAAGTAGTCCCGGTGTATCTGAAACACCCACTATCAGTTAAAATTGCTGCGTAAAGATACAAAGCAGTTGTATAATCTACTTCCACACCTAATGTCCGATAGAGTTTATAAACCATCTCTCCTGCAGAAGAAACATTTTCCTCCACCCATACCACATCTCCAAATCGAGTATTACTTACATGATGATCAATGTTTATCACCAACTTGAATCTCGAAAGATAATCCCCGATTTTACCCAACCGTGAAGGGTTGGGTGTATCAAGGACAATTAACACCTCGTAGTTTGCAGGAGCAAATTTCTGTCCAGATAATATATGGATTTTTACCACATCCGGGAAAAATTTAAGATTGGAAGGGATTTCATCATCCAGGATCGGTTTTGCTTTTTTATTTAATTTTTGCAATAAGCGATAGACAGCGAGTTGACTCCCAATAGCATCAGCCTCAGGGTTGATATGAGTTGCAATCACAAAACTGGAACCTTCAGATATCGCCTTTTTTATCAGATTCAGAGGTCTCATCTTTTAATTCATCCAGAATTTTATCTACCTTTAACCTCCGGGTCAATTCCTGGTCAAAATAAAACTTTATCTCAGGTATGAATTTGATTTTCATTCTATGGGCTACAAGTTTACGGATATATCCCGAGGCGCTCTCCAGACCTTCCTGAGCAGATTGAATAAGCTTATCATCTCCCAGAATTGTATAATAAACCCTGGCGATTCTCAAATCAGGGCTGACTTTAACATTGGTCACGGTTAAAAATCCTATTCTGGGATCTCTAACTTCGGTAAGCAAAATTTTACTTATCTCTCTTTTCAACTGCTGGGCAACTTTTTCAGTTCTGCTCATCAGTAAAATTTGACCTCATAATCCAGAATATCAAACTCCCTCTCCTTATCCAGCCAATTCAGAATTTGGTCCAGTTGGGAATTAATCTCCCGTCTATCGTTACTTATACCTACGATACCGAGCACCGCTCTCTGCCATTTGTCGTTATCTCCTATCTCCGCTACACCCACATTGTATTTTGCCCTCAGTTTAGATTTGATACTTTTAAGGATGACCCTTTTCTCTTTCAAAGAGTTTATTCCCGGTAAATAAAGCTCAATTTCCAGACACCCTATCCACATCGCCTAATTTTTTAATATATCGAATTTCATCTTCTCTGGTTTTAACCTTGCCTTCCAATCTGGCTTTCTTCAATCTCTCTAACAGATGTCCGATCTGTGGTCCCTGGGCTATGCCTAGATTTTTAACATCTTCCCCTGTCACTTCCAGTCTAAGCCCCACAAGCTTCTTAAGATATAAATCAAGATTTCTTCTCGCCTGTCCTTTAGCGAGAAGATGGAGACAAACTACAATCTCAAAATCAAGGTTATTTAATCTATCATAAATCTTAGAGACACTCAACTTCTTTGAAAGCAAAGAGAGGATCTTTTCCTTATCCAATCGGACATATTTTTTAAGTAGACTTCTCTGGGCTCTGGTCAGTTCCAGAATTTGAGAAATCCTATCCAGCTCCAGAAGTTCTAAATCTGAAAGCAAAATCATCAAAGGAATAATTTCTGGGCATAAAACATCTCTCTTGTACTTATATGAATCCCACCTTTTAAAACTGGAAATTTTTTCGGAAGTTAATTTTATACTAACGTTGAGAAAATCGAATCCACATAGTTCATCCAATCTCCGTAATGGATTAAAAACATTCTTTTCTCTCAATGTCCTTATGAATTCAGCTCCCAGACGTTGAGGAGTTACAGTAGAAAACACATTTTCCTTAACCGCCTTCTTTAAAAGAGATAACGTTCCTGTTTCCATTTTAAACCCAAACCTCTGTTCATATCGCACTGCTCTGATAATTCTTGTAGGGTCTTCATAGAAACTGTTCCTTTTCAAAACTCTTATAATTTTCTTTTGTAAATCCTTAACTCCGCCCACGTAATCTATAAGTTTAGAAAAACCATTAGTAGTGATCTCCAAATAAAGTGCATTTATGGTAAAATCCCGGCGATAAGCATCAGATTTAAGAGTCCCCGGACTGACCTCAGGAAGAGCTCCAGGGAGAGGGTAATATTCTTTTCTAGTCTCAGCAATGTCCAAAATAAAATCATCAAAGTAAACCTTAGCAGTCAAAAATCGTGTAGGTTCTATTTTAAAAGAAAATTCTTCCCTCAGTCTTTCCAGCAAAACCTCAAGGTCCCTATTTACCACCAAATCGAGATCAAGAACTTCTCTGTTCAAAATCAAATCCCTCACCGGCCCTCCTACCAAATAGAGCTTTATATTCATCTCCTTTCCAAGTTTAAATAATTGAGAGAGGATGTGTTTTAATTTTTCAGGCAACCGATTATAAAATATCTCCAAATTCATCCCCGGGGGTGGTATTTTTTATGTATTTGCTTGAGATATTCTTTATCTATATGAGTGTAAATTTGGGTGGTAGAAATATCAGCATGTCCCAGCATTTCTTGAACCGCACGTAATTGCGCTCCTCTCTCCAGCAAATGGGTTGCAAATGAGTGCCGTAGAGTGTGAGGACTGATAGCCTTCTTTACTCCTGCAAGTTGAGCATATTTTTTTATAATCTTCCAGCAACTCTGGCGAGACAACTTATCCCCAGAACGATTCAAAAAAATATATTCGCTGTGTTTTTTAGCATATTGAGGCCGAGAAGAAACGATATATCTTCTCAACGCCTGAATGGCTTTCTTCCCCAAAGGCACTATCCTCTCCTTACCACCTTTTCCTCGACATCTCAAAAATCCCACATCTAAGTTTACATCTTTAAGGGTAAGATTTACAAGTTCAGAAATTCTCAAACCGGAAGCGTACAGAACCTCTATTATAGCCCTGTCTCGGATATACTGCGGTTTACCTTCAGGTATGACATTTAAAATTCTCTCCACCTCATCAATACTCAAAGTATCCGGCAACTTCCTCCACAACCTGGGAGAATCGAGAGCAACAGTAGGGTCATCTTGAATATATCCTTCACGAAGAAGAAATCTAAAGAACACCTTAAGTGCCACAAGATTTCTAGCAACCGTACT
>NATI01000077.1 GCA_002085265.1 Candidatus Omnitrophica bacterium 4484_49
GGCAGAAATGTGGAATTAGGATATAAAGAAGGAGGTCTGTTTCTCTTTAAAATGGCTGACTCCTTCAATCACACTCTGATAGGGTTTGAGTTTACCCTTTCCGGGATAGAGTCTTTTTGCTGGAATGTGAGAGATTTAGAAGGAAGGTTCTACCAGGAGGGGTTCAGTTTTGGCAGTTCTGATATTTATCTTGGCTCTTTATTGGAAATATTTCAGAAGGGACCTGAGGAGCTGAACTGGGAACTGGGATACAATCTGGAAAGTGGCTGGAGGTTTGAATTGAGGTTTCCTCTGGATGAATTTCTGCACAGGGACAGTTATCTCTCTCTGGGATGGAGGGGAGAGGGAATTTCTCTGGGTTTTAAACTGCCTTTTGTTTACGGAGGAGTTCTGGAAGTAAATTCTGAGGGGCTTAAATACACATTGCGCAGGAAGGACATCTTTTTTGAGTTTAAAGGGAACAGTGAAAAGTTAAATATCAGATTTGAAATCCCACCACCTTCAGAGGAAAATAACAGTTAAGCAGAGTTCTTTTTCTCCTTTTCTTTACCTTGTTTTTTACAGTTTTTAACTACAACTACACTAAAGCCGTGAATGATAATATTAAAAATAATTTACTGTGGTAGAAATAAATGGAGAAGATACTCATAAACGAAAAACTGGAGAATTTAAAAAAGTATTATAATTATCTCAAGAATTATCAAGAGCGTTCAATTCAGGAGTTTAAAAAGAAGACCCTACCCTTCAAGGGGCAGTGTGATATTATCTTCAGGTAGCATGTGAGTGTATAATTGACATTGCAGATTGGCTTAAAAAATTTAAACCCATCTGATTTTACTGTTAGTGTTTGCCTAAGTATTACTGATTCTTGGTGGAGATAACTTCTGTTTCTAAAGCAGGGGCAGATGGGGCTTCTAAAGTTTCTTTCATAGTTCCATAACAATGAGGGCAGGAATTCAACTGGTATGAAGAGTCATAATGTTTTTTCCAGATGTGGTCAAAGTGTGTATGTATTACGCGGGCATGAGAGTCTATTCCTTCAGCTAATTCAGTGATAAACTTTTCTGCTCCCGGGTGGGTAGGATGGAGATTAAATTTTTTGACCAGTCTCCTGATAATACTGGGATGGTCTATAAGCATACAGGGAAGGAGTAAGTTTTGAGAATAGGGCT
The DNA here is from genome assembly GCA_002085265.1 of Candidatus Omnitrophica bacterium 4484_49. Taxonomy (GTDB): domain Bacteria; phylum Omnitrophota; class Gorgyraeia; order Kaelpiales; family Kaelpiaceae; genus 4484-49. The sequence continues at coordinate 1,173 of NATI01000077.1, forward strand.
GCATTTTCCAAATACCGGCATATAGAGGAAATACCATCCCCACAGACAGCCTTTATCTATCATCAGGTTAATAAATTTATCTGAGACAGTGATTTCAGCATTTTTTTTGGTATAGCATACTGAAAATCCATGAGGGATGCCGTATTTCTGACAGGTTTCCATTCCTTCCATAACTTTTTTAAATGCGCCTTTGCCCCTTCGCCAGTCAGTTTCCTCCTCAAATCCTTCGATTGAAAATTGTACAAATATGTTTCCCAGTTCTTGCAATTTTTTGGCAATCTCATCATTTATTAATGCTCCATTTGTAAATATCTGAGCATATATTTTGTCGTTATATTTTTTGAATATATCATAAATCATATCAAACACCAGAAATGGTTCTCCCCCTAAAAGTGTGTAGAAAACCACACCGATTTTTTCACCATCCCGGATTATCTTTTCAAAAAATTCGTAGGACATGTCATCATTACGGGTATAATTCTGGGCATAACATCCGGCACAACGGTAGTTACATCTCATGGTGGGTGAGATTAAAACTGTAGCAGGAGTATATGAACCTTCTTTAATGATTTTGTCCCTTAACTTAGAGTTTTTGAAAATCCCTCTAAATAAAAAATTTTTGAAACTATTGTTTGTCAATACATTTGTTGTGGGTAAGTAGAAGTGTTATCTATGTTCCCAGAATAATTGTAATACTTTGTTATCTCTTGACAGCGGGGATGAGGTTATATAAAATTTAGGTATCCGAAATAAATGGAGGAAGCAGAATATGGAGTTGAGCATTAAAGAGTTATTACCCTGGGAGAAGTTTCCAGTAACTTACAGTCAATACAGAGTATTAGAAACTATCTTCAGGATGAAGAGATGTTTGCTTACTCAGTTAAGTAGAGAACTTAATTACGCTGTCAGCACCTGTACCGAGACAGTTACCCGGCTGGTTAATAAGAAGTTAGTAAAGAAAAGAATAGATTCAGAAGATAAAAGAAAAACATGGGTAATCCTTACTGAAAAAGGGAATAAACTTGTTGAGGACATTATTGCTGAAAAGAATAGATTGATGCGGGAGTTTCGTGCCAGGCTGAGTAAGAAAGAACAGGAATTATTTATTAACATTCAAAGGAAACTGCAGGAAATAAAGGCAGAATTGAGACATTCTGGAGAGAAATTTAAAATTGTTAGATAAGAAAATCGGGATAAGGAAATATCTGCGTCTGGGGCTTCTGGCTTTTCCAATTCTCTATATCTATTTTCCTAAGCAGGTTATTATTTTACCGCTTTTGGTTATTGTTGGTCTCCTGTTACTTTTGGATATCGCCCGCTATTATAAGTTAAACATTGTGACTAAATTCAAGTTTCTGTTTAAGGAAAAAGAGAAAGGTATTTCTTCTGCCAGTTTTTTGCTTTTAGGGTTAGCAGTGGTTCTTAATTCCTTTGAAAAGGAAGTGGCAATATTATCGGTATGTATTGCTTTAATATACGATTTTTTTTCTTATCTGGGGACGTTTTTTGGGAAAATAAAATTCAGAGGTAAAAGTATAGAAGGATGTATTCTGGGAACGATTTTGGGATATGGTGCAGGCTTGGTGGTCAATACTATATTAGGACTTAGTCAAAATGTTTTGTTGGCAGGTGTAATTACTGCTCCGGTTACAGAACTTTTTCTTGACTGGCCGGATGACAATTTTACAATCCCGTTCTTCACTGCAGTCGCTGCCCAGTTTGTGAAGAATTCTTTCTGAATTTCTTCAATCGGGAATAAAGAGAATAGAGGTTTCTTTTTATATTCTGATTGTGGGGGTCAATTTCTAAATAACGCCTGTATAACTCTTCTGCTATACCATATTTCTTCTGTAGTTCCAATGTAATAGCCACGAGATTACCCATTTCAATATCCCTGGGGTTTAACAGGAGTGCCTTTAGAAAATACTTCTGGGCTTTGTCTATCTTCCCCGTCTCCAGGTAAATCAGCCCCAGGGACTTACAGGTTAAAGCATCATCCCCTCGTATTTTTTTTGCCTTGAGGAAATACTTTTTTGCGTTCTCATAGTCCTTTCTTTGATAATACCAGGTGCCCAGATTCTGATAACTCATCCAGCTATTGGGATTATATTTCAGCACACTGGCAAATAAAGTATAGTCATTATTCCATTCCCGGGTTCTCTTTCTGATAGTAGACACATAGGTGATTGCTAACACGAAGACCAGAAAAAAGGATATAGTTTTTATCTGGTTGGTTTTGAGGGAGAAAATTATACTACTGGAGGAGAGAAATAGCCCTAGGGAGCTTAGGTACAGGAATCTGTCTCCGGTTATTGTTGTTATGGGTATGAAATTTAAGCAGGGAGCCAGGAGGATAAAAAACCAGGCTATTCCCAACCAGTGCATATTCTGGCCAGATTTTCTACACTTATAACTCCACCACAATAAAACTGAAATGATAAGTACCGAAGTGATCACCAAGGGATCAAAGAAGGATTGTGCTGGTTTAAATCCGTAATCTATAGAAAGATGATAGGGAAATATTAAAAGATAAATGTAATGAGATATGAGTTTTATTGCGGTCAGAAAGTTAGTGACGAAACTTCCACCCCACCATTCTCGTTGAGCAAATCCCTGCATGAGGTAGATTCTGATTGGCAGGTATACAATCGCTATTATGAAAGGTAAAAGGACTATTTTTTTATCTACTTTCTTATTCAGAGCGAAGAGAAGCATTGCGAAAATCAATGGAGTTGTAATTGCTGTTTCCTTGGATAAAAGTGCCAGTATAAAATGGACAATACTCCACCAGTAGTATTTCCTATTTCCGGTTTTGACGAACCTTAAGAATGTAATAACCGCCAGTAATTCAAAAAATCCCAGTAATAAGTCTGCTCTGCTTCCTATCCACAGTACTGCTTCACTCTGCACAGGGTGAAGGGCGAATAGAAAGGTGGCTAAAATTGCAATTTTCTTTTCATTGATAAGAAGATTTAGGAATGTGAATACCAGTATGATATTTAAGATATGTAGAAGTAAGTTTGTGAGGTGATAACCATCAGGGTTTAATTTATACAGTTTGTATTCTAATGCGTAACTGAGTGTCCTTAAGGGGCGGTAAATTCCTTTCCATTTAATACTTGCAGTGGTAGAGAGGGGGGTGGTGAAAAATCGAGTTATGTTTTTCAAACTTTTAATATGAGGATTTTTTTCCACAAAGCAATGGTCATCAAAGACGAAATTATTCTTCACACAATCCCTGTAGGCAAAAATTGTAAGAAAAATTATACCTGTCAGAAATAAAAAGGAACGAGTTTTCATCTTATTTTCTCTCTGAACAGGATAAAATTCCAGATAAGTATGGTTTTCAGAAATTTCAGTCCGGTTGTGATTACGGTCATTTTGGATTTCCCTTTTTCTCTTTTATGATATTTTATTCCCACTTCTTTAATGCCGAGATTTAATCTCGCTGCGTTAAACAATATATCAAAATCTCCCCAGGGACATATTCCCCACAACATATTCTGGTAGTCCTGTTTATATATCACTTTGGTCCCACATAGTGTATCTGTGACTTTCACCCCTGTAGACAACCAGAATAAAAGAGAGAAAATTTTGTTGCCTAGCATACGGATGAAATTCATGGCTCCTTTCTCCATGGGCAGCAAGAATCTACTTCCATTTATAACCCTGGCTTTTTCGGAGTGAAGAGCGTGGATGAATCTGGGAATTTCTTCAGGAATAACAGCCATATCAGCATCCAGAATAATGAGGACATCAGCATCCGCAAAGTCAAAGCCCCTCTGGACAGCAACCCCTTTTCCTTTATTGGGAATGTGTCTTAAGAGTGTGAGATTGGGAAAATGTGATTTTAGCTTTTTCACCCTGTAAGAGGTACCATCCCGGGAGCCATCATCTACCACAATTATCTGAGTGGGCTTACCGAGGTCCGGGATTCGACGGATACATTCTTCTATATTTTCTTCTTCGTTGTAACAGGGTATTATTATGGCATAAGAGTACCGCATAATATGATTATGATAATATAACTTGTGTGATTTTTCTTTAATTTTCTACCTCCGGGGTATAAAATTTTATTCATGGCAAAATTTAGAAGAGAACACTCCAGTGGTGGAATTATTTTCAAAGATCGGAATGCCAAACTGGAGGTAGCATTGATATCACGAATTAATCCCAGGGGCAAAAAGGTATGGTGTTTGCCTAAAGGGAAAGTGGAAAAGGGAGAAAGTCCCGAGGAGGCAGCCACAAGAGAAGTCAGAGAGGAAACAGGGATGAGTGCGGACATCATTAAAAAACTGGGGAGTATAAATTACTGGTTTGTTTCTCCTGAAGATAAGAGTAGGGTATATAAGACAGTGGATTTCTATCTTATGGAATATAAATCCGGCAGTCCTCGTGAACACGATTGGGAGGTAGAGGAAGTTAAATGGCTGGATATAGATGCTGCAGTTAAAATAATGGAATATCCCAGTGAGAGAGAAATGATGCTTAAGGCAAAGAGAGAATTGATAAAAGCCCAGAAGGGAGGTGGTGAGTAAATGAGGAGGTTATTGATTTTATCCGTAATTTTGATGGCGATTACTAATATCTTGTGGGCTCAGGAAAAGGTGTTGATGATTATAGCCAAAAATGGTTTCCGGGATGAGGAACTTTTCGTTCCCCGGGAGATGTTGCAGTCAAATGGTTATGAGGTGGAGATAGCTTCCACTTCCGCCGGGAGATGTAAGGGAATGCTGGGAAAAGAGGTGATGGCAGATATCTCCTTGCATGATGTGGATGTGGATAATTATTCAGCAGTTATATTTGTAGGAGGAATTGGGGCTAAATCCTACTGGAATAATGCTCGCGCCCAAGAGATAGCAAGATTAACTTATGAAAAGGGAAAAATTCTGGGTGCGATATGTCTTGCTCCCGGGATTCTGGCTCGTGCTGGAGTTCTAAAAG
>NATI01000078.1 GCA_002085265.1 Candidatus Omnitrophica bacterium 4484_49
TCCATCTTGTATCTGGTAATACTCACACTCACACCATCGGAGGAAATATTTGCCGCTGGTAAAATTTCCTTTTCCTTCAACAATCTCGCTATTTGCATCTCTTTTTTGTATTTCTTTTCCTTCCTGGCCTGAATTTCTCTCTCCACCAGAGCAGAGCCAAAGCCTGAAAGGGAAAATACAGCAATGGGTACAATTTCAAAGTAATACCTCTGTGCCTGAAAATATCCCAGATGGACTAATATCACTGCCATCCCAAACACAGCGAGGATAACCATCGTGGCCCGATATCTCAATTTCCTACATAAAATGTATATAAGAACAAACAAGAAAAGACCAAAATAGACAGAAAGCTCCCGGGGCACCAGATAGAAGAAACTGTTCTCCATCTGGGCATGAAGTAAAGAAGATTCTTTAATCAAAGTTGGTCCAGCGACTTCCATAAGGACTATCTTCCCATTTATCTTATCAAGTTGAACTCCTTTAAATTCCTCCCCTCTCAGAAATCCTGCCAACGCTATATCCTGAGCCGAAAGTATATCGGGGAACTCTCTTACAGGTAAAAAATAAAACTTGTCCCCTTTCATATCCAGCCGGGAATTGACCCTTAAAAGAGGGGTATTTTTATAATCCAGTAAAGAATAATAATATCCATTTGATTCCATCACCTTAAGATGTCCTTTAATTTTTATACCTGGAGGAAGGGAATTTTTTTCAGGATTGGAAATTACTAAGTTTTCTCTTTTAGAAAAATCTTTCAGAAAATCTGAATCCGAAATTGAACTTAGAAATTCTGAACCTAAAATTAATTTCCGGGGTTTAAGGTCGATTACAAAAGCCACCAGATATCTCGCCCAGTCTTCATCCCAAGGCCAGAGTTTATTCTCTTCAACAACCTGTCTTTCGACTTTTATCACCACAAGGGAATTTTCAACACGAGGCCTATTCATAAGTTTAAGATAATGAGATAACAAAATTTTATCCACTTTTGTCGAAAACGGTAATAAACTCACTAAAAATCCTATAACCAGTGCTGAGGTGAGAATAAGGAAAATTGGTCGTCTCATCTTCTCAAACGCCCGCTTCCAGCACATTATCCATGGTATAAAATCCCCGTTTTTTATCCCTGATGTATTTTACGGCCCGTAGAGCCCCGCGAGCAAAAATGTCCCTGGAACCAGCAGTATGAATAAGTTCAATCCTCTCCTCATTTCCTGCAAATATTACCCGATGTTCCCCTACAACATCTCCAAGCCTCAGGGCATGGATTCCCAATTCCTCCTCTCTCCTGGGACCGGTAACTCCCCTGCGGCCGTATATTTCTTTAAGTTCGGTCCTTACTTGTTTAATAGCCTGAGCCAGCCTTAAAGCGGTGCCGCTGGGAGCATCTTTTTTTCTTTTATGATGGAGCTCTATTATCTCAATGTCATAATCCCCTCCCAGAAATCTCACAAGATCAGGTAAAACTTTTAACAGCACATTAACTCCAATACTCATATTAGGAGAAACAAGTATGGCGGTATTTTCAGCCATTTTTTTAATTTTTTCCATATCTGTATCCAGGCCAGTAGTTCCCACCACCGCTTTTTTTCTTAACTTAACTGCGATGTCGAGATGTTGTAAGGTAGCATCTGGCGTGCTGAACTCTACAAGCACATCTGCTTTCTCTATCGCCTTATAGGGGTCTTCTTCAATTATTACACCTTTTTCCTCCCCTACAACCAGTTCCCCTAAATCTTTCCCAATGTCGGGATGCCCGGAATCTTCCAGAGCGGAGACTACTTCTATATCCGGATCCTGAAAAGCAAAAAAGGCTATCCTTGTCCCCATCTTTCCTCTGGCACCTGAAATTGCAAGTTTTATACTCATGCCAACAACCGGTACTGTTTTAAAATCTTCCTCAACAAATTTTTATTCTTATCTGACATTGGAGCCAACGGTAACCGGAGCTCGGGAGAAATCAACCCCATCATTCCCATTGCGGTTTTTACAGGAATAGGATTGGTCTCCAAAAACATGGCTTTTATTAAAGGATAAAGGTGAAGATGTAATTCTCTGGCGCCTTGAACATCACCGACTTCAAATTTTCTGACCACGTCCTCTACTTCCTTAGGCATTATATTGGCCAATACGGAAATTACACCTTTCCCCCCGATAGACAATACAGGTAAAGTAAGAGCGTCGTCTCCCGATATCAACAGAAAATTGTCAGGAGTATTTCTCCTGATATTTATCATCTGGTCAAGATTACCACTGGCTTCCTTCACTCCTACAATATTTTTAAAATCCTTAGCCAATTTGGATATGGTATCAACTGCCATGTTTATTCCAGTGCGGGATGGGATATTATACAGAATTAGAGGAATATCCACTTCTTCTGCTATCGCTTTGAAATGTTCATACAACCCATTTTGAGTGGGTTTATTATAATAAGGACAGATCAAAAGAGCGCCGTCAGCACCAGCCTTTTTTGCAAACCTGGTGAGTTTTATCGCCTCCCATGTGGAGTTGGATCCGGTACCAGCGATGACGGGAATTCTGCCTCCTGCTTCCTGAATTACGATATCTATCACCATTTCATGTTCCTCATAAGAAAGAGTAGCGGATTCTCCAGTGGTTCCACAGGGGACCAGTGCTGAAGTATTGTTCTTAATATGAAACCTTACCAGTTTCTTAAGTGTTTTTTTATCAACTTTCCCATTTTTAAACGGAGTAACTAAAGCAACCATTGATCCTCTAAACATAGATATTCACCTCCTCAAATATATACATATCCCTCATAAACAATATCTGCTTTGCCTTCCAGTGTAACCTTTTCAAACCCATCCTTACCATATCTATATTCTATTTTAAGTCTTTCTCCACTTTTTGGAAACACAATAAATTTTCCCTTTCTATACCCCGCCTTTATCCCCCACACCAGAACAGATGCCACACAGCCTGTACCACAGGCAAAAGTTTCCCCCTCCACTCCTCTTTCATATGTTCTGACAAAAAGGTTGTTATCCTTAAACTGCACAAAGTCCACATTTGTACCCCGGGGGGTAAAATAACGATGAAAACGGATAAATCTGCCGATTTTCTCAACATTCTCTTTCTGCAATTTATCAGTTATGATTACATAATGCGGAACCCCTGTATCGATGAAATATCCCTTTATATTCTTCCCCTTGTATCTGATCTTGATCTCGGGGGAAATTGAAAACTCGGCTCTCAACTCCACTTTCACTCTCCCAGTTTTTAAAATCTTCCCGGGAATTATCCCCGCCATAGTTTCAATCTTACACTTGGAAGAAATAAAATTGTTCCTATGCCCCCAGAGTATAAAACATCTAATCCCATTCCCACACATCTCAGCCTCAGTTCCATCAGGATTGAATATCCGCATCTTCAAATCTGCTATTTCAGACTTCTCCGCCACCAGAAGGCCATCGCCGCCGATTCCGTACTTGTGTCTACATAATCTTATCGCCAGTTGTCTTAATTTCCGGGACGTAAAGTTCTGATTTTCTACAATAATGAAGTCATTGCCCGTGGCTACTGCCTTGGTAAATTTTAACTTATTCATTTTAAGAACGGAGGGATCTTATCCTTAGAGATTAAATCCTGATAATTTTCTGGCTTTCTGATTTCATAGAACCTATTCTCCATCACTAAAACCTCCCGACATCTGGGTTGAGTATTATAATTGGAAGACATACACATCCCATATGCCCCCGTAGAAAATACTACCAGATATTCTCCTGGTTTTACCTCAGGTAATTTTCTATTCTTACCCAGAAAATCGGAACTTTCACATATAGGTCCTACAATATCAAACTCATGATATTTTCTTTTAGGGGATTTATTTAGAGGCATAATTTCATGATAAGCCGAATATAGAGCAGGACGGAGAAGAAGATGTATGCCGGCATCCACAATAAGAAAGTTTTTATTTATTCCTGGTTTATGGTAAAGAACCTGAGTAACCAGTATACCGGCATTTCCCACTATAAATCTTCCTGGCTCCAGTATTAATCTGATTTTTCTTCGCCCTATTAATTTCTTTATTCTGGAAGCATATTCATATATATTGAAAGGGTGTTCATCTTTATACCTTATACCCAAACCTCCCCCAATGTTCAAATATTCCATCTCCATATCACTATTATCGATGAGTTTAATTGCCTTAGAAATGGCATTTATAAAAGGTGTAAGTTCCAGAATTTGAGAACCAATATGAATGTGAATCCCCTTTATTTCCACATTCTTGAACTTTTTTCTGTGAGAAATTATTTTTTTAATAGTATCTTCATCTAAACCAAATTTGGTCTCTTTTTTCCCGGTGGTGATGTATTTGTGAGTACGAGCATCAATGTCGGGATTAAGTCTCAGACATACCTTCTGTTTCAATTTTAATTTTCCAGCCAACTTATCAATGACTTCCAGTTCCTGATAGGATTCCACATTTATAAATAAAACCTTTCTTCTGAGAGCAAATTCAATCTCCTGAGGTGTCTTACCCACAATTTTTCGAGGACGACATCCTGCCTTTAAGGCTTTAAATAACTCACCACCAGAAACCACATCTACTCCGGCTCCGGCTTTTATTAATAATCGCAGAATTGACAAATTGGAATTGGCCTTGGCACTGTAACATATAAGAGGGTTTAAATCAGAAAATGCTTGCTGGATTTTCTGAAACTGTTCAAGTATGGCGTTTCCACTGTAGATATATAAAGGAGTGCCGTATTTATAAACAATTTGTGATACTTTTACCTGCTCAACATAAAGATGGTTGTTTCTATATTGAAATCTATGCATATCAGGAAAGCAACTTTTTCCACTTTAAAATTTCTTGCTCAACTTTATCAGGATTGGTAGAACCGGCTGTCTTTTTAGCCCTTACTGAGTGTTGAGGATTTAAAAACTTTTTGATATCCACATCTATCCCCAAGATTTTTTTGACTTCATTTTTATCTAACTGCGATATTTTGACTTTTCTCTTTTCAGCCTCTGTTAGCAACATACCAATTCTATAATGAATCTGCTTCCAGGCAATTCCCTTTTTAGCAAGAGATTCACATACATCAGTTAAATAAAGTGTCTCATCTTTAAGATGGGCATTAATTTTTTCTAAATTCAGTTTTAATTCCTGAATAACCAAACTCATCACCCTTAGAACATCACTAATAACTATATAACTACCCCAGAGACTTCTTTTGTCTAACTGAAGGTCGCGATTATAAGTGGTGGGCAATCCTTTTAAAATTCCACTCAGAAAAACATAATAAGAAATAACTTCAGCACTGGATGCCCTTATCAATTCCAGAGGATCAGGATTCTTCTTATGAGGCATAAAACTGGAACCTGTAGTAACTCGATCCGAAAACTCTATAAAACCATAACCCGGGCTGTTATAAATTATAAAATCCTCGCTTAATCTACTTAAATGTAATGACAGGATTACATTACAGTTAAGGTATTCCAGAATAAAATCGCGGTCAGAAACCATATCCACACTATTAATACCTAACTGAGAAAATCCTAATGCTTTTCTTAAATTTTCGCGGTTGATGGCAAGAGAACTACCGCCCAAAGCACCACATCCTGCAGGTAAAACATCTGTATGCTTATAGACATTCAGAAGCCGGGATTTATCTCTCTGAAGTTGTTCTACATAACTCAACAGCCAGTGTGCAAATAATAATGGCTGAGCATATTGAAGATGTGTAAATCCTGGGATTATCACAGTTTTATATCGCTCCGCCTTCTTCACAATTTTTTTCTGCAAATCTTCAATAAGGCCAATCTCATCCAAAATTGCATCTTTAACAAACATCCTCATTATGGTTGCAATCTCTTCATTTCGACTTTTACCACTGTGGAGTTTATCTACTGTATGGCCAATTTTATTCCGAAGTAACGCGTAAAAGAAAGAATGGATATCTTCATATTCAAAATCTATTTTAATATTTTCTTTGTCCCATTCAGAAAGTAATTGCCTGATTGCCTTCTTTGTTTTTTGAAACTCTTGGGAGGTTATTATTTTAAGTCGCGTAAGTTCCTTAGCCCATGCCAGGCAAGCCTGAGCCTGATATTCAAATAAAAAGAAGTCAAAATCAATACTTTTGGTAAATTTCAGAATTATGGAATCAAGTTTCTCTTTAAACCTTCCACCCCAGAGTTTTTCTCTCATTTTCTTCTTATAAATGGCAGAGACCAGATTTTTATAAATCCCTCACTTGCCTGATGGTCAAATTTATCTTTTTCACTATATGTAGCCATCTCTTCACTGTATAAAGAATATGGAGATTGGCGGGAGATAATTTTTACATTCCCTTTATAAAGACGCAGCCTGACTTTACCGCTCACTTTCTGTTGGGTATAGTCCACAAACTTCTGCAATCCTTCCCTGAGTGGAGTAAACCACAGGCCATAATAGACCAGCTCTGCATACTTAAGAGAAATCAAACTTTTAAAATGTAAGGTTTCTCTATCTAATACCAGAGACTCCAGTTCCTGATGAGCCAGATACAGAAGAACGGCAGCAGGAGCTTCATATACCTCTCTACTCTTAATTCCCACCAGCCTATTCTCCACCATATCCACTCTTCCAATACCGTGCCTGCCACCTATCTTATTTAATCTTTCAACCAGTTCTACGGGGGAATATCTTTTGCCATTAAGAGAAGCAGGAATCCCTTTTTCAAACCCAATCTCAATCTCCTGAGGCTTATCAGGAGCCCGAGAAGGAGAAGCGGTCAAAATAAAAATATCTTCTGGAGCCTCACACCGGATGTTCTCCAATTCTCCACATTCTATACTCACTCCCCACAGATTTCTGTCTATACTGTATTTTGATTTTTTTAATGGAATGGGGATATTTTTTTCTTTTAAAAATTCTATTTCCTCCTTTCTGCTTTTGAATTCCCAATTTCTCAACGGCGCTATTATCTCCAAATTGGGATTTAACGCCTTTATTCCCACCTCAAATCGCACCTGGTCATTTCCTTTGCCAGTACATCCATGAGCAACTGCCTGAGCATTTTCCTTCCTTGCTACTTTAACTAAATATTTGGCTATCAACGGTCGGGATAACGCAGTGGATAGATAATATTTTCCTTCATAAATAGCCCCTGCTTTTAAAGTGTTGAAAGCATACTCCTCAATGAATTCCTTTCTGAGATCTTTGAGGATAACTTTACTGGCACCGGCAATTTTGGCTCTGGCAATTAAAGCGTCTCTGTCCTTCTGTCCCTGACCAAGGTCTGCTGTGAATGCGATCACTTCATAGTCCTTATCCCTCAACCAGGAAATACAAACTGTGGTGTCCAACCCTCCAGAATA
>NATI01000079.1 GCA_002085265.1 Candidatus Omnitrophica bacterium 4484_49
ATAGAAAGTATTCTTAATCAGAGAGAGAATATCAATTATGTGTTGTTTAAAATTTAACATTTTTACGTAGTAATAATTTAACATCTTGACGTAGTAGTAACAGAGAAAAATTCTCTGTATTATTTAAGAATTAAAAGTGGATTATTTTTAAGCAATTTAAGTTTTAAAAGTGGACTTTTCCACCAAACAAAGGTGGATCTCCGATAAAGAGAGCCAAAAAGCCATAAAATATACCTCATTTTAGATTCCAAAGAGCATTAAAAGAGAAAAATCTTTATTCAAGACTTTGTTATTAATCCCCCCTTTTCAATCTATTAAAGACATCTTTTGTATCCGAGTAAGTAAAGCAGTTAACTCTTATCATAAAATATCTCTTAATAAAATTATATTGAAAGCTGATGGTATCCCGATTGGTAGTAAAGTTGAGCTGCGCATTTATACCAATGAAAAAACAGGACTCTCTGAGATAAAAATATGACATAACAATAAACTTATGGGCATTCTCTGCCAGAGACAAATTCGCCTCAGGCGAAAAAGAGCTAAAACTAAAGATTTAAATATAGTCCACTTTTAATTTTTAAAATGTCCTCTTTTAAAATTTATCTAACAGTTTAAAATTTTTCTCTTGACACCTTACCTTTTGCTTCACTTCGCAACAACGCCGAAATGCCAAAATTTCACATATCTCTGAAATACCTCTGGCTTTATCCCAAAAATAAACCCCATAATTACAGTAACTGCACCCAGAAGCCTAATCAACACAACCATAATTACACCTCCTGGTATTTTTAATATTATACTCCTTTTCTAAGTAAAAATAATATTTTCTGCCTCCAGAATCCTGCGGTGCTGATAGTATCTTTTCTGCCAGAAACACCCCTTAAAATACCATAGCATTGCTGTACCCTGAAAGATATCTGATAGATTAATACCCAGCCAGATACCATTTATACCCAGGCCAAGAAGAAAAGCTATTATATAAGATGATGGAATACGCAACCCCAGATGGACAATGCCGGTCATTACTGCCGGAGCAACTGTATCACCAGCACCACTTATCCCTCTACCCAAAACAAGTGCTGAGGCTAAGAACGGCAGTGTAATTGCTATAAAACGCAGAAAATTACTACCTGTTGTAACCACATCAGGATGGCTATTGAAAATCCTTATTATATAAGGAGCAAAAACAAAAAATATTACAGCAAGTGGTAAGATGATTAGCTCATAATATTTTAATGCCACCCATCCTGACTTTACCGCTCTTTTAGAAAATCCTCCTGCCATATTCTGTCCAATAAGCACCCCACAGGCACTGCCCATTCCCAGCCCAAGCATTATAACAGCCATTCTTAAGCGTAGAACTATACCATAAGCAGCAAGGGCAACAGCACCAAATACCACGATAAAACGAAGAAGCAAAAGAAGTGAAATCTGACGCAACAGAACTTCAAAAGAGGCAAAAAATCCAATGTTTACTATTCTTTTTATAATTGGAAGGTTAATTTTGAAAATACCTCGATGGAAATGTAAACTTGAATGCCCATACACAAAATGATATAGAAGAATAACTACTCCCATAGCGCGACTGATAACAGTTGCTATCGCAGAACCAGCAACTTCCAGTCGGGGGAAAAATCCAAAACCAAAAATAAATAAAGGGTCGAGCAATATATTTACTGCATTGGAGAGGGCAAGAATCTTCAGAGGAGTAACTGCATCCCCTGAACCTCTCAAAGCCTGATTAAAACTAATAAACAGAAATATAAAAATAGAGAAGATAAAGTTTATTTTTAAATATCCGCAAGCAGAAGAAACAATTTCTTGTGTTGCTCCAAATACACGCAGTAATTCTACAGTCCCAAAGAGGCCTACTAAAACCATCACTGCTGAACTGATAAAACTTATAACCACAACTTGGAAGAGAACTCTATCTGCATTAGTATAATCTTTTTTCCCTGTAAAATGGGCTATCAAAACTGTGGTCCCTGAGGATATACCTATAGTCACCATCATTATTACCGAAAGGATAACCCCGGATACAGATAGAGCAGCCACTGCTATATAACCCAATCTCCCCACAAAGAAAAGGTCTACCAATGTAAATAAATCCTGCAGTAAAGTTGCTATCATTATCGGTGTAGCCAACCTCCAGAGAGAAGAGCTTAACTTTCCTGCGGTGATATTTTCATTAATTTTACGCGTTCTTATGTTACTCATATCTTAATGCTTCTATGGGATTTAATCGTGAGGCTTTACGGGCAGGCCATAATCCAAAACAAATACCAACACCAATAGAAAAAACCGTGGCTAAAATTATAGAAAATAAAGATACTTTCGTTGTCCAACCAGCGAATAAAGATAGAAGGAAAGATGCCCCAATACCAACGATAATACCTACCACTCCCCCCAAACAGGTCAAAATCATCGCCTCAATAAGAAACTGCAACATTATATCTTTCCTGCTTGCACCTATTGCCTTACGCAGGCCTATTTCTCGAGTACGTTCAGCAACAGATACAAGCATTATATTCATAATACCCACTCCACCTACAATCAAAGATATAGCAGCAATACATCCTAAAAGAGTGGTCATAGTCTTTATCATATTCATAAAAGTTTCTCTTATCTCGGTCATATCCCGAATAGAAAAAGAATCCTTATTATCTGCTTTAAGACGATGTCTTTTTATAATAATATTTTCAATATCTTTTTTCACTTCATCTATAAACTTCTGGTCATCAACCTCCACCTCAATGTAATCCACATATTTTTTCCCCAGAAGACGATACATTGCAGTAGTTACAGGGACTACTGAGAGAATTTCATTTCAGCATAGTCTTTTCCTACTCCCTGAACCAGAGTATTACAGTTCTTATTCTCATAGACAACTTGTCCTCTTCCTCTTACTGAAGGAGAAACTCTTCTAACGTGCTTCAGTTCAGCAATGGCTTCAGCATCACTTAAAGTAAATCGAGTAACCGCACCTGCCTCCAGAGATACACCTCTCATTCTCCAGGAACCTGGAGTTACAATCAGAAGGTTTGTCCCCAAAGAAGCAAATCTCTCTGAAAGAGCCTGTTTTGCCCCTTCTCCTAAGGCTATCATAGTAATTACCGAAGCTATGCCAATAAGAATACCCAGCATAGAAAGAAAAGAACGTATACGATTAGAAAAAATTGCCTGCAATCCTTGACGTAGATTTTCAATAATTTCTCTGAAATTAAATTTGTAAGATTCTTTACTTTCTTTTAGGGAAAACGATTCATCTTGTATTGTTTGTCCTTTAAATATCTTCCGGGGTGATTCATCGGAGATTATTTTCCCGTCCTGCATTCTAATCACACGTTGCGACTGATGTGCGATATTTTCATCATGAGTTACAACCACAATAGTCTTGCCTTGAGCATTTAAATTTTTGAGGATTTCAACTATTTCTTCTCCACTTCTGGTATCCAGATTTCCTGTAGGCTCATCAGCAAGAAGAAGTAATGGCTCATTTACCAAAGCCCTGGCAATAGCCACTCTCTGCTGCTGTCCCCCGGAAAGTTCATTAGGTCGGTGATACACTCTATCCTCTAAACCTACTGCTTCCAACTTCTCCAAAGGCAAAACTTTCTCTTTTTTAGTATATTTGGTATAAATTAAAGGAAGTTCTACATTTTCCAAAGCAGTCATTCGGTTAAGCAGATGAAACTGCTGAAAAACAAAACCTGCCACTCTGTTTCTTAAATAGGCAAGTTCATCATCATTGAATTCAGTTATATCCTTCCCCAGAAACAAATATTTTCCAGAATCAGGCTTATCCAGAAATCCCAGGATATGCAAAAGTGTAGATTTGCCCGAACCAGAAGGACCTAAAATAGCCACAAATTCTGAAGGTTCAATCTTAAGAGATACCCCACTAAGGGCGACTACATCTACCTTACCCATTCTGTAAATTTTGGTTACATTAACAAGTTCTATCATTTTTTCTTAAATCGTGGCATAAAAGGAGAAAACACCTCTCTTCTGGCGGGAAGCTTATATTTCCGCGATGGAATTAAAACTATCTCCTCCTTTGATACTCCCTTTAAAATTTCTACATTTCTGTCATCGTATAAACCGGTAATTACTTTTTCCCTGACAACTCCCCTGGAAGATTTCACCAGAACAAATTTCTGATTACCTTCCTTTACAAACGCCTCCTGAGGAAGAAGCAAAACATTTTTCTTCTCCTGTATAACTATATCAACATTAGCAGTCATTCCGGAACGAAAAACTTCTGGAATTCTATCTGGTAAAATGTCCACTTCATAAATCGTGACATTATTAATAATTCTGGATTCATAAGAAATGTGATCTACTCTGGCTTCTACTTTTATATCAGGATAGGCATCCAAGGTTATAACTGCTTTCTGTCCTAACTTTACCTTCCCAATGTCAGTCTCATCAACCTGAGCTTTAACTATGAGACGGTCGGACAATACCAAAACAGCATCATTCACAGTTACAGTTTGACCGGGCTCTACTGCCCGGACAATTACCTGACCATCAATAGAGGCAATTAAAGGAGTAGGTTTATAAACTTCCTGCCAGTATTTCAACTCCTTTTCTCCTTTAAGATGAGCAGCATCTAAAAGAGCAGCCCGCTCTGTAGAACTCATCAAACACAGAACATCACCCTTTTTCACTTCATCTCCTTCTTTTACCAGAATTTCTTCTATTCTCCCGGCAATAGGTGGTTTTATTTCCACACGATTCTGGGGTTCAACAACTCCAGTGGTAGATACTAAAACACAGATATTACCATAAAAAGGATGAATCTCACTATAAATAATGTTTCTGTGTTCGTTTTTTCTCACTTTCAGAAGAAACACAACCATAATAATCAGTATTACAGATAGAAATAAAAACTTAATGTATTTCATCTTCCAGCGTCCCTCCTTTTACCTTTATCCACCAGGCTTGAGCAATCATTGCCTCAGCCTGGGCATTTAAATATGCTTTCTGGGCATTTGCCAGATTATCCTCAATGATTGTCCAGTCATCAAAAGAAATAAGTCCAATAGAATACTGAGCAAAGGCGATTTTTGCCCGTTCCTTTGCTGCCTCCAGATATTTTTTCTGAACATTTACTTTATCAAATACATCCTGAAATTCTGTCCAGGCTTCCTGGAGTGTAAAAATGAGACTATCCTTTACACTTTTTTCCTCTGCTTCTTTCTCTTTTAACTGCGATCTGGCTTTAGAAACCTGAGCTATACGACTACCTCCCTCAAACAGCGGGAAAGAAACACTTACTCCCACTGACCATTCCTCACCATCTGGTGGCCAATCAGAGGAAGTTCTGCCCACAGAAGAATTTAAAGATACCTTGGGGGGAAAATCAGCCCTGGCAGATTTCAAATTAAAATCCGCCATCTTTTTGTAAACAACTGCTTTTTTAAATTCTGGAATATCAAGCACCAATCTTTCAAAATCAGAAACTGCTCTTTCTATTTTAACTTCAAACTCTCCTTTTACTAAAATTGGGCTAAAGTCTTCTCTGCCTAACTCTTTCAATAATTTTCTCTGAGCCAGAAGGAGATTCCTTTTTGCCTGAGTAACCTCAAATTCAGCCTGAGCTAAACTTGCCTGAGTGGTTAATAAAGCACCCTTATGCTCCCTGCCTGCCTCATAGCGCAATTTTACAAGTTCAAGGTTCTTTCTCCTGCGCTCTGCAATTTCTTCAGCCAAAGAAATCAGTTTCTGAGCCTTTAAAAGATTTACAAATGCCTCCCGGAGATTAAATCGCACTGTGGCAGAAACTTCCCTATACTCATACTCTACCGCCTTTATCCTCAAAGAAGCGGATTTTATATCATAAATGGTCTTAAAACCATCAAACAAAAGCTGTTTGCCTATTAAACTATAAGAATAAGTATTGTTTTCATCCTCGGTAACGGTTCGGGATTTTTTACTACTGAGTCCGGCAGTTATTTGAGGGAGTACCGCACTTTTTATAATTGCTTTCTCCTCTAAGGCTTGATTTATCTTTTCCTTTGCTGAAAGCAAATCCAGATTATTTTGTAAAGCCTCTCTGAGGCAATCCTGCCAGGTAAACATTTCTCCATAAGCAAAATTTCCTGCAGAGATAACAAAAATAGACAGCCCAATAAGAATAATTTTTCTTTTACAATTTCTCATTTTTTCTTTCTTAATTTTTCTTTGCCCATTTTCTCTTTAATAGAAGAAATATCCTTTTCAAATTCGGAGATGAATTTTGCAAAATCATCTGCAGGAAGAAGATCAAGTTTTCTTCTATGAACTCGAGGAGAAAGTATTATCAATTTATCTCCCTTTTTTATATTGAGAATCTTTCTCGCCTCTTTAGGTATCACTATCTGCCCTCGTTCTCCTACAGTTACAATACCAAAAAACTTAGTCATTCCTTTCATTAGATTGCACCTCCTTCAGATATAATAAATATGAATTGTATGTTACATCATACTAATCATACCATATAAATTTAATCCTGTAAACCCTGTTAGATTATCGGGGAGGGGCTTTAAACCCTCTCTAAATAATAGCATTGTTACAAAATTCCTTTTTGTGATTGTCCGGATAGAGGGAGACAATGAAGGAGACCTGACTTTGTTAGATTTTATAAATTTCCCTTTTTAGGCGAAATCATTTTTTGATTATTTTGCAACAGTGCCCTATGAAAAATATCAAAAAATATGAAATTTACTACAGTTAATTAACAAGCAAATTAAAGAATATTCAGCAACTTATTTGTTAGGTTATACTCAGATGCATATATCTCGGCTTAAACAAAAGGTTTTAAAATATGGCTTTGAATGTATCCTACGCTCTAACCCGACTTAGCATCTTTTTAGTTCAATGATAAGCGATAAGTCAATAAAATCAAGGCTTTGGGAACTATTTTCCCTTCATTTGTAGACTATACGAGGGGAAAATTAAATGATATTGTCAACATTTTTTCGCAAAATTACTCATCTCCTTTCTTTGTAAATTACCTTCTTTCCAGGCTATCAAAGTTGATTCTTTTAGGTAACCAAATATAAATAACTCCAGACTTCTCTGATTCTGAAAATATCCTA
>NATI01000080.1 GCA_002085265.1 Candidatus Omnitrophica bacterium 4484_49
TAAGAAATATGGAAACCTTCCCTCTCACCAGAGGAGAAGTGGCAATGCTCAATCCCGAGCGCATGGAAATTATCTTGAGGACATCCAGAATATCCATCCCCTTAACATCCAGGGTTATGGGAGCATTAAGTGTTACTTTGGTAGCACCTGTGATAAAAACAGTGACTATCAGAAGGATAAAAACAGTCTTAAAATTTAACTTCTTTCTTTTCTCCATTTACCTCAATAATTGCCGAATTTTCCTTTATCTCCACTACCTTGATTCCCTTATACTCTTCGCCCTCTGCCAGCAGTTGCTGGTTGTTCGTATTCCTGTCATATATGGCAAGGTATTTCTTATCCAGTATGATTATACCATTGAAACTTACCTCTTCCAAAGGATTAGTAAGAGCCTTTTCTTTTTTGCTTTCTCTTCTCTCTCCGGATGGATATAGGAAAACATCTCTTATATGGGAATAATCCTTATTCAAATCTATAAGTGATTCCTGATAAGTTTTGTACTTATGTTGATAAAATTTAATTTTCGACCACAGTTCATCTCTTATTTCCGGTGGCTGACGGAATAGAAAAAATCCCACCATAACCACAGCCCCTATAACTGCTGTATATCCAGCAATTTTAGGCTCCAGGAGATTAATCTTTTTCATAAAATTCTCGTTTGATTTTCAGGCGGAATAAAATCTTTTTACCTGTAGACGGAGTGAGGACAACTTCCTGAATGTAATTCTGAGTATAGGGATTTTCCAGTTGAGAGAGAAATTTAACCACAGAAAGGAAACTCCCTTCTCCCTCAACATCAAAATACAATCCCTCTTCCAGTCCTGATGCTGGCCTTACTATTTTTATTCTCACCTTGTTTTCATCTGCCAGAGCAGTAATTTCTTTATATAAACTCAATTTCTGGATTTCTCGGGGTTGAAATAACTCCTCGACATCCACTCTGGCGCTTAATTGGGAATAAATTCTATCAATGCTCCCTTTACGGGCAATCAATCTCAGTGCCTTATCCATCTGCAACTTACTGCGTGCAATCATATTATTTAACCTTCTCCAATCAGTTCCCAGAGGAAACAACACAAATTTCAACAGAATAACACCACCCAATATCAGAAGGAGGAGTTTCAAATACCCTTTATTTCTCATATCTTCCAGAACATTCATTGCAATTTTATCCTGAGAGAAAACAGGTTTTCAGCAGGGGATGTGGAATTAACCCGGAAATCAGTAACACTTTTTACATCTGGAATTTCCTTAAGTGATTTATAGAAATCGTATATCAGTTGAGGAGATGAACTTTTCCCTTCGATTCTAATTTCAGATTCTCTCTCATACTCCAGCCTCTGAATGAAAACACCCTGAGGAATAGTTGTAACTATTTTATCAAATATGTCCAAAAAAAATGGCATCTTGCTTCTGGAAAGGAAGAAATCCACAACTTTCTTTTTCTCTTCTAACTTTTGGATAGTAGGATTCAGCTCCCGGAGTACAGAATTTATATCCCTAAGATACAGTTTTCTTCTGCGATATTCCAGACCGAATAAACACAGAATTTCCAGAAACACAACAGTCCATAAAAGAACTGCCTGCTTCTTCTGTTTGAAGACTCTCCTTTTATAAATCTCCTGAATAATAGCAGAGGGTGTTAAATCTATCTCCATCTCCTCCATCACCGCCAGCCCCAAGACCGCAGCCAGCAAATATTCTTCCCTTTTCTCCCCCAGGATCTCACATCCTTCCCCTCTCCGGATAAAATCTTCCTGATAGATAAATTCCAAATCGTCAAATGGCAAGCTGGAAATTCCCTCTTTCAGAAATTTGATATTCCCGGGGCCGATAATACTTACACCGGAAATTGGAGATGAAATACCTTCTTTATTAAAAGAGTTCACGGAATGCAGAATTTCTGCCTGCCAGGATTCCACTCCCTTCTCTTCTATAATTCTGTAACCTTTGTTTATCTCCCGACAGAAAAGCATTTTCCCACCTGAAGTAATTACGAAATTCGTATATTCAGCATCAAGGGCAAGGATAATTCTTTCCTGATTCCCTCTGATTTTTTTGTAAAAATTAAGGATTCCCAGCGAATTCATGGTTACGGCTGTGGGGAGGATAAATCCTTTCACCTCACTGAGATAGCGATTTATAATCTCCTCTCCAACCACAGCCAGAATTACTCTTGTGCCCTGAGAAAGTCGCGAGAGGATACTTACGGAATAATTAACATTTATATCCCGGTAGGGGAACTGCCTCAAAGCCTGATAATGCGCCATGTGGTGAATTTCTTCCTTTTTATGAGAAGGAAATACCGGATAATGAACGGAAACCTTTCTCCTGGGTATGGAAGCCCTTACAGCCGAACCCCAGTTACGAAATGTCTTTCTCAGAAACTGAGTAGTTTCTGGACTTAAAGGCAGACTAAAAATTCCTAATTTATGAATTTCAAATTTCCCAGCATAAAAATCTGCCTGGCAGAACTTGATATGGTCATCTTCAATCTCTAATCCCAGCATCACTGTGTCCAGAAGTTTTCCTTCCAACTCAAAATATTAAAACCCCTTTCTCTTTTTATCACCACTGCAACTTCTTTCTTTATACCTCTATTAGTTGTGGCCACAAGGTATATTCTAAAATAATCGGAACTCACTTTAAAGAAATTGTTTAATTTCTGAATACTATTCCGAATATCTCCAGACAATTTGTCAAAATTTTTTCCATATACAAGGCGAGCAATATAATCGGGATTCAAAGATTCAAAATAATCGCCTCCTTCTCTTATCTGCCAGAGGCCATTTTTGATGTTATCCAAATGATAAGCAGTCATTACAATGTCAAATACCTCCTGATTTACAGTGTTTATGTTCAGTTTATCATCTCCGTAAACAGTAAAAGTCCTTTTTATTTCATCCATTTCCTCAGGCTTCAAATTCTCTCCTCCCTTTACATACCTCAACTCATATAGACTTTTCAAAGGACCGTTGCGGAAAGGATAATCAAAAAAACTTTCTTCATTTTCATCTCTCCAGTCAATTATGGAATTGGCAAACTCAGTGTTAAAAACCTTCTTCAAAAGGGCATCAGAGGCGAAATTTATGTTAACCTTCCTATCCTCATCCATTATCTCAACATGGCAAATCCCATCTCGGGATTGATAATCAAAAGGAAGACACCAGTTATCATTCAGAGAATCAATACCATTGGACTCAGAGTCTTTTTCTAAAATTTTAAATGCCTGATTCAATCCATTCCAGACCAGATTCCTTGCCACCACTCTATCCCGATGGTAACTGGCTGACTTCAACTCCAAAGTTGCCCGGTATCCCACTCCTATTGCTATAAGCACAGAAATAAATACCGCCCACAGAACAAAAATGGAAATAATTCCTTTAGAATCTCTTACCCCCATATATAAAAATACTCCTCTTCAGTTCCTCCCCATTGGGGAGTTTACATTTCACTTTCACAACTGCAGGTAACTCCTTGCCGGAATAGGTATCTGTCTCAATAAGTTCTTTTCTATCCTGGTCATAATAGATCACTGAAAACTCAAAATCACCTCTGATCATGGGAAATTCTACTGTTTTATCCTCAAATGGAGACTGAATTCTCTTATACAAAATATCCTTACCGTCTTTTTCTTTACTCTCATAGGTAAGTTTGAATATCGGTGCCCGGTACAAATTTTCATAAGGAGTATAAATAACCCTATCTCCTTCACCAATACAAAAAGGAGGAATACACCAGAAACTCAGAACCTTTCCTTCACTAACAGTAAAATCAGGTTCATCTGGAGGATAAGCAAAAACGCCTGCGGAATGAGTCTCCTGGGTAATAATTTCCAGAACATTTCTTATTCCGGCGTAGCGCAATGCTGCCTCCTTACTCCTGGTGCTGACTTTAAAACTCAGCCATATAAAAGAAGAGACGAGTAAAAATATCAGGGAGATTATCACCATTGCTACTATAAGTTCTATCAGGGTGAAAGATTTACTCTTCCAGGAAGATAGTCCCGGAACCTGCCCACAGAGATATTTTATTTTCCCCATATCTGGAACTCAGTGTTATACTACCTTCTTCTCTCATATTTCCATCGCAGATAATTTTGAACTCCCCGGTGGGATAAAAATAAATATTATCAACCTGAGTATCAAGTTTATACTCCTCAGGAATGGGATATTCAGCAATAATCTCCTTATTGTCGTCCTGGGAAGGAACAGCAAGGACAAGGATGTGAGGTTTTATTTCAACTTCTATCACTCTGCCTTCCACTACTGTTTTATTGTGAGCATTTTTAAGAAAATTCATAAATTTGTAACAATAATTCTGAAATTTCTGTTTCTGATATCTGGTATAGAAACCGGGCACAACCAATCCCGAAAGGATTCCTATAATTAAAACACAACTAACATTTCTAAAAGGGTAAAAGAATTATGTTTTCTAATATTCATCATTTAATAAACAGATAATCGGCTTGGGAAAATACTTTCGAATCTTTATTTACCTTAATTACGATACTTTTAAGATAATCATCTTTATCTTCCATATTCACCTGCCAAAAGAACTGACCATAAGGGGTAAGGAAACTACCCTGAGTCTCAGGTATAAATAAATGGGGGAAACTTTGAGCAACCAGATAATCACAGAAGATATTTTCCAGTTGAGTATCGGTATAAATATATTCATTGATTCTCCGGAAACCTCTTACAGAAACCTCGAGAGCATACAGAACAGCAGCAACAAGTATAGAAAGGATAAGCACTCCCAGAACAGCATCCAAAAGAAAATAACCTTTATTTTTAATCATTGTTGTATTGGCTGGGCAGAGTTGTAAACTATATCATCAGAATCATCAGAGGCATCGGGTCCTTTACTACGAATTTCATACTCATAATGATGGCCTTCTTTCTTCCTGGTGTATTCATAGGGATTTCCCCAGGGATCGAGAATTGAATCTCCTTTAACTTTTACTCTTTTCACATAGGGGCCTTTCCACATATCCGCTTTTTCTCCCACTGGCCTTTCCCACAACTGGCTTAACCTCTCCGGGTATTCTCCCATATCCAGTTCATACATATCAAGAGCAGTGGCAATAGTCCCATATATCTCTGCTTCTGCTCGCTTGATCCTTG
Organism: Candidatus Omnitrophica bacterium 4484_49; assembly: GCA_002085265.1. Lineage (GTDB taxonomy): Bacteria > Omnitrophota > Gorgyraeia > Kaelpiales > Kaelpiaceae > 4484-49. The sequence continues at coordinate 5,127 of NATI01000080.1, forward strand.
CTTCTTCGGTTCTCCCGGCCAAACGCGGTAAAACAGTGGCAACCAGAATCCCAATAATGGTTATAACAATAAGAAGCTCAATCAAAGTAAATCCTTTTTTCATAACTCACCTCCTTCTATCTTATCAGCATATTCAACTCAAATATTGGCAACAGCATGGCTATAACTATCACTCCCACAATCATCCCCACGAACAGAATCAATAATGGCTCCAGAAGCTGGGTCCCAATTTTCAACCTGTAATCCAGTTCCTGTGCATAGTTATCAGCAACTGTAAGAAGTGAATTTTCCAGATTACCACTTTCCTCTCCCACCGCTATTACATCCACAATATCTTCAGGGAATATGCCTTCCAGACTTTTACTAAGGCTCTCTCCTTCTTTTAAAGCCCGAGTTACTTCAGCCAGAGGAATTTTAAGACTTTCCAGTGAAAGTACAGACCTGGCTAATTCCACTGCCTCCACCACAGGGACACCAGACCTGATAAGCATTCCCAGTGTCCGGGGGAAAAGCACATACTCCCGGTATAAAATCAATTTATTTATAACTGGAATTCTGAGTTTAAATCTTTCCCACATGACTCTGGCTGGACCCTGAGAAACAAATTTCTTAAATCCCCAATATCCTCCAATTACCAGCAGGATAATTAACCACCATAGGCGAGAAAAAATGTGACTAAAAAACAAAACTATCCTGGTAATTAAAGGAAGGCGTTGCCCGAGATCAACAAATATCTCAGACACTCTGGGAATCACAAAAGAAAGAAGGAAAAAAATAGTGAGAGTCCCCGCTGTTAATACCAGAGCAGGATAGAAAAGCGCTGATTTAACTTTGGAGCGCAATTCCAGTTCATGATTGAATACGTCTCCAGCCTCTTTTAAAGCATAATCCAAATTGCCACTTCTCTCTCCTGAAGAAATCAATGCCGGAAGTATGGGAGGTAAATTAGGATAAGCACTCAATACCTGAGATAAACTGGCTCCATCTCTTACTTGAGCGTAAATTTCCGAAATTACTCCGCCCAGCCGGCCTCGCGCAAACTGCCTCTGCAGGATGTTCAACGCCCGTAGCAACGGTAACCCGGCTTTAATAAGTTCTCCCAGACGAATACAGAACTGAGCCAGCTCTTTCCTCCGAAAGTGGGGAGTAAGCATTTGGGCATGCTTTTCTTCTTCCAGAGATAGAATAAAAATCCCTTTTCGGGTTAACTCCTCAATTGCCTGATTGGGAGAAGGGGAGTCTATTTTTCCTGTTATAAGTTCTCCCGATGAAGTACGGCCTTTATAACTAAAATAAGGCATAATTAACCTTCTTCTTCAGCCACAACTCTGAGCACCTCTTCGCAAGTAGTAAGCCCTGCTTTTATCTTCTCCCATCCTTCCATTTTTAAAGTCCTCATACCCAGTTTTACGGCTGTTTTTTTTATCTGGTCACTGGAAGCCCTTTTGAGAATCAGTTCTTTTATCTCGGGCTTTAAAGGCAAAAATTCATAAATTGCAGTTCTGCCTTTGTATTTAGTGTACTTGCATTCTTCGCAGCCTTTAGCATTATATATTTCCAGGCCTTCTTCTGCAGAAAAAATCTTTGCCAGTTTGGGAGATATCTTCTCTTTATATTTACATTTATTACAGAGCACCCTCACCAGTCTCTGAGCAATAAAACACTCTACACTAGAAGCAATTAAGTAAGGCTCGATACCCATATCCAGAAGACGGGTCACACCACTGGCAGCATCGTTGGTATGCAGAGTGGAAAATACTAAATGTCCTGTAAGTGATGCCCTGATAGCAATCTCGGCTGTCTCGATATCTCTGACCTCACCAATTAAAATTATATCGGGGTCATGCCTCAATATTGAACGCAAACCCTGGGCAAATGTGAGACCAATCTTGGGATGGACCTGAATCTGAGTGATTCCCTTTATACGATACTCAATAGGATCCTCAATTGTTATGATTTTCCTATCCTGAGTATTCAACTTTTGAAGACAGGCATAAAGGGTAGTGGTTTTTCCGCTACCGGTGGGACCGGTAACGAAAATAATCCCGTTAGGTTTTTTGAGTAACGACTCCAGAATGTTATAATCTTCCTCCAGAAGGCCAAGATCACCAAGGCTGAAAAGCATGGTTTTGGATAAAATTCTGATGTCAATACTTTCTCCCTCAGGCGTGGGGAGCGTAGAAACCCTGAGATCATACTCCTGGTCTTTGTATTTGAATACTATTTTCCCATCCTGGGGCAACCTTCTCTCGGCTATATTTAAATTTGCCATTATTTTTATCCTGGAAGTTATAGCACTCTGAAACTGTTTGGCACCCTGAGGGAGAGGCATATTATGAAGAATTCCATCTATTCTGTACCTCACCCGCAGTTCATCCTCAAATGGTTCGATGTGAACATCAGTGGCTCTATCTTCGATTGCCTGAGTCAATATCTGGTTGACGAAATTTATAATTGAGGAATCCTCCACCGCCTCTTCCACTTCTACAGAAACTGGCTTCTCTTTCTGCCTTTTCTGAAGTCCCTCTACAGTCCCTGCGCCCAATCCGTAATACCTTCTGATCATATCCATTATGGTTTCTTCATAAGCGAGATAAGGTTTAACATCAAGATTAAGGAGAAGACGAATGTCATCAAGTGCTTGAATGTTTAAAGGGTCAGAAATTGCTATTTCTAAGGTATTATCATATAACTTTACAGGGAAAATCTTATAATGGAGAGCAAACCTTGCAGGAACTTTCTCCAGTGCCTGGGCATCAGGCTCAATTTTTCTGAGGTTTATGTAAGGAACACCTATCTGTTCTCCCAAAATAGAAAACACCGCCTCTTCCGGGGCAAGTTTCATTTTAACGACTGTAGTGGCTAAAAATTCTCCTGTCCTTTTATGTTCAACCAAAGCCTTCTCCAAGTCCTCATGAGAAATTATTCCTGCATTTACCAGAAGTTGTCCGATAAATCTCTCCTCTCTCTCAGCCATATAAGGTTATTTTATCTAATTTTAATGAAATGTAAAAATATTATTTAAATAAAGGCCCGCCATTGCGGGCCATCTATGGTGAGGGTGGGAGAAGTGGCAACTAATTATTCTGAAATCTCTTCTGCAATTATCCTATATTTTTTCCAGCACTCCTCAAGAATAAGCCTGAGATGCTCCACACTACCAGGCTTCATTATAACTTCATTTTCCACGAAAATATTTCCTTTCTGCTGCCCCCGGAAAGTCCTGAACTCCTTCTCTGATTCCTGAATAATAAACTTCCTGACTTC
>NATI01000015.1 GCA_002085265.1 Candidatus Omnitrophica bacterium 4484_49
GTGTGCCAGTTTTGATATGTTCAAAAATTACGAACAGCGAGGGGAGATGTTTAAAAAATTTGTCAGGGAGTTAGAATTGTGCAAAAGGTAAACTGGAGGATTATATTTCTGACTGCAGCCCTTGTTTTAATCGGTCTATTGTTTCTCTATAGTGCTTCCGGTATTTACGCTCAGTTTAAATATGGTGATGGTTTCTTTTTTATCAAAAGACAACTTCTGTTTGTAGTTATAGGAGTTATACTGGCTGCCGGCGTTTATAGATTGAATCTGGAAAAATTACGGACAAGAAGTAGAACAGTCATAGTTGTAGCATTAGCCTCTCTTTTAGGAGTTCTTATTTTTGGAAAAGAAGCAGGAGGAGCTAAGAGGTGGTATCACTTTCTGGGATTTAGTTTTCAACCTATAGAATTTGTCAAATTGGCGTATATATTTTATATCGCCGATTTTCTGGATCGGAAAAGATTTCAGATGTACAGGTTTAAGAAAATATGTTTGCCCGTCTATTTGATTCTGGCTGTACTTGTTATACTTTTACTTCTGCAGCCAGATTTTGGAAATTCTGTATTTCTGATTCTTCTGACAATTTCTGTATTCTATTTTGGTGGTGTGCCTGTTAAGTTTCTGATGACCGCTGCTGGGGCTGTGTTGCCATTTTTAATTCTGGCTTTCTGGAAACTGGAATATATAAGGAGACGTATTCTGGGTTTCCTTTTCCCCTGGAGGTATTCTCGAGATGTAGGCTTTCAGTTGATTCAGTCTTATATTGCAATTGGTTCTGGAAGGTTACTGGGAAAAGGCCTGGGGATGTCCCGTCAGAAGTTATTCTATCTTCCTCAAGCTCATAATGATTTTATATTTTCTATAGTAGCAGAGGAACTGGGATTTGTGGGCGCAGTATTTTTAATTTATCTTTACTTTTTTTTGATCTGGAATTTTATAAAGGTGTTGGAAAATCTTCAGGGAGTATTCCCCCGCATGTTTATGACTGGTTTAATTTTTGCCTTCAGTTATCAGGTAATTATAAATCTGGGGGTATGTCTTGGTTTTTTACCCACCAAAGGGCTTCCTTTACCTTTTTTAAGTTACGGTGGTTCTTCTCTGGTTTCCAATTTTGTCCTTATAGGGTTGGTGTTGAATCTAAGCAAAAATTATCATAAGTAAGATGATTGTCCTATTTGCATCCGGAAGTGGGGGCCATATTGAGCCTGCATTATTGCTCAAAGAGCGATTGCAAAAAATGGGGGCAAGTGTAGAGTTGATTCTGGGGAATCATTACCCCAAGGTTTCTGATGGTAAAGTTCTAAATATTCCCCGCAGGAAAATTATGGCTCTACTTTATTTTCCATTTTTATGTATGTATGTGATGAGATATTTTTTTATCAAAAAACCCAGGATAATTATAGGTTTCGGTGGTTTCCAATCTCTACTCGTTTTGCTAATTTTCAGGTCCTTGGGATGCAAGATTGCTATTTATGAGCATAATTTAATTATAGGAAGGGCAAATGCGTTTCTGTTACCTTTTGTTCATATAATTTTCCTGATTTGGGAGGAAACCGCTTCCAGATGGTCTCCCAGATATTATAAAAAAGTGATATTTGTCAGGCCCTTAGTAGCTGGGTCAGAAAATTTGAAGGAGAAATTGTACCAAGATAGAAAGTTTACAATTGTTATTTTCGGCGGAAGCCAGGGGGCACGGTTTTTAAACGACCTTTTTATTCAATTCCTGCAACATTTTAAGCATTACGGAGATATAGAGATAGATTTAATAGCCGGGATTAAATTTTATCCTTCTGTAATTAAGCGGTTGGCAGCAATAAGTGTGGATGTGGAATATAATATTCAAGATTTCTGTAATGATATGGGTCGGTATTACACAAGTGGCGATTTTTTCATAACCCGAGCAGGTGCCCAGACTATTTTGGAGTTGATTTCCTACTGTCGACCTGCTTTATTAATTCCTTATCCTTATGCCCAGGCCCATCAGTTGGGGAATGCCATTCACCTTCTCCGTAAGAAATGCTGTCTGGTGGTTCGCCAGGATAAAGCAAAAAGAGAGGCGGTTATAAAAGTTATTTCCGCAGTGATTAGAAACCGGGATATCCTGGTCAGAATGAGTGAAAATCTTAAGGATTTGAGACAGAAGTTATTCAATAATCCTGGAATGGAGGAAATAATTGTCTCCAGGTTCCTGTAATCGCTCTTACTACCTTTGTGGTATTTGTGGAATAGGTATGAGTGCTCTGGCGCAGTTAATTAAATCCCAAGGATTTGATGTCCGGGGTTCAGATATTTCTCCGCAGGAAGAAGTGGAAAGAATTTTGTATTCTCAAGGGATAGAGGTTTTCCATGGTCATGATGGTCGCAGGTTGAAAAAGAATGATACTGTAATTATATCAGAAGCGATTGATAGGGATAATCCTGAAATTCGGGAAGCCGAAAATATGGGGCTTAAGATATGGCACCGTGCGCAGGCGTTGAGATATTTCCTCAGGGATAAAAAAATAATCGCAATTACCGGAACTCATGGTAAGACCACCACTACATATATAATTGCCAGGGTATTGAGAGAAATTTTAGGAGAAAAAGTGGGGATGATACTGGGAGGAATTGCAGTCGATTACGGTAATAATTTTCTGCCGGGGAAGGAGTTGTATGTTGTGGAACTTGATGAAAGCGACGGCAGTTTCTTAAACTTTCATCCCGAGATTAAAGTGATAACCAGTATTGACTGCGACCATCTGGAAAATTATGGGGATAATTTTCTTATGCTCAAAAAAAGTTTTGAGCAATTTTTAACTCAGGGAGGAATAAATATTCTTAATGAAGAATCCATTGGAGTATTAGATACTTCTGGGAGGGAAGTTATGTCTTATGGGTGTGGTAATGTGGTCAATTATCAGGGAGAGATAGTGGAGAAAGATCTCAGAGGTAGTAAACTCCATCTATATAAAAATTCTAAGAAAGTTTTAAAATATTACTTTCCACTTATCGGTTATAAACTGGCAATAAACAGTCTGAGTGTGTTTGCAATTGGAGATTTACTGGGGCTGAATTTAAATCTGATTGCTGAAAAAATACGGATTTTAAAAGGAGTGGAGAGAAGATACGAGTTTAAATATTTATCGCCGGAAATAAAATTAATAGAAGATTACGCTCACCATCCCCGGGAGATAAGTGAGGTGATAACAACAGTTAAAGATTATCTTAGACCCCAGAGGTTGATAGTCGTATTTCAACCTCATAGATACACCCGGACCAGATATCTCTGGGGAGATTTTAGGGAATGTTTTAAAGGGAGTGATGTTCTTTTATTGACCGATATTTACCATGCTTTTGAAAATCCCATTCCTGGAATTGAATCCCCTCGATTAGCAGAAGAGATAAAGGGAGTGGAGTGTATCTATGTTAAAAAAAATAATATCCCGGAACACCTGTTGCAGATGTGTAAATTAGGTGATATCATATTAATTCTGGGAGCTGGAGACATAAATAAAATTTCACATCTAATCGTTGAGAAGATAAAAAATGTCTTTAATCGGTGAAAAATCTGTGATTAAAGATTGTTATGGAGTTACTGCAGAATGTGTGCGGTTTGTCTCCGTGGAGACAATAGAACATCTTCGCTCTGTATTATGCAAATTCCGGGGAAGAGATATTAAGATAGTCGGCAGTTTTACAAATATGATTCTTGCACACTGCAAGTTAAATCGCATTATAATCAAGCTGGATGGAGCCTTTTCTAACATACAATTAATTGATAATCAAAGAGTTAGAGTAGGCTCATCAGTTAAAATCCCGTCTCTATTAAATTTTTGTCTCAAATCCGGACTGGGAGGGTTGGAGTTTATGGTTGGTATCCCGGGGACAGTTGGGGGAGCGATTTACTGTAATGCTGGTGCTTTTGGAAATGAAATTGGGGACTACATCCAAGAAATAACCTGTATGGATAGAGAAGGAGATATAAAAAAGTTTAAAAAAAGAGATATTAATTTTTCGTATCGTAATTCTGGGCTCAGGGGTTATATAATTCTGGATGCGGTTATTAGGGTTTCTCCATTTCCTGAAGTTGAGATAAAAAATAAGATGCAGAGATTTTTCTTCAGACGGCTCCAATCGCAGGACTATTATAATTCCAGCTGTGGCTGCTTTTTTAGAAATCCTCCTGGAGCTTGCGCTGGTGGAATAATTGAGGATCTGAATCTGAAAAGTAGGAAGAGGGCGGGTGCCTGGGTGTCAGAAAAACACGGTAATTTTATCCTCAGTGATGGAGATGTTCATCCTCAGGATATTCTGGCAATTAAAGATGTGATTCAACGTAAAGTCTGGAGAGAAAGAAGAATCTGGTTTAACCCTGAAGTTGAAATTTTATGGTAAATTTAAAAGAGTTAACAATCGGTGTCCTCAGGGGTGGTCCTTCTTCTGAAAGGGATATTTCTCTTCTTTCAGGAGAAGCAGTGTTAAATTCCCTCATTAATCAGGGATATAAAACGGCAGATATAATTCTTCCCGATGTTTGTGATATTGATTTTCTGGAGGAATGGCTATTATCCCGGCTGAAAAGTTGTAAAGTTGATGTCTGTTTTATAGCCCTTCATGGCTGGTTTGGAGAGGATGGAAAAATTCAGGAAATTCTGGAGAAAGCGGGGTATATATATACAGGTTCTGGTCCTGAAGCCAGCAGACTGGCTATGGACAAAATCGCCTCCCGTAAAGTTTTTGAACTTCATGAAATTCCTGTTCCCAGATGGGAAGTGTACGAAGACATTCCAGATGTTTTGCCACAGAATTTACAATTTCCGGTAATAGTGAAACCTTCCTCTCAGGGCTCAAGTGTGGGGTTGAGTAAAGTAGATTATCCTTCACAATTTCTTTCTTCTCTTACTCATGCTTTGAGATATGATGGCAGAGCGATAGTGGAGGAATTTATTTCGGGGGTAGAACTTACTGTAGGGATTCTGGATGAAAGGCCTCTTCCGGTTATCAGAATCCAGTCCCGTCTGGGAATTTATAATTATCAGGCCAAATATACTCCAGGATTTACCAACTATATAGTTCCGGCAGACATTTCCCAAGACCTTGCTGAGAAAGCACAGGGTTATGCCTTTAAAGCCCACAGAGTTTTAGGATGCAGGGGATTTTCCCGTGTGGATATGCTTTACTCCTTTGAGAATGACGAGATTTATGTTCTGGAGGTCAATACTATACCTGGGCTTACAACCAGCAGTCTTCTTCCCAAGGCTGCAGATGCGGTGGGGATTGATTTTGATAAACTGGTAGAAGTTATGTTAAAATCGGCTTTAAAAACAGAGAGCCATGTCTACGAAATCAGAAAGGCGGAAAAGGCAGGTTAAATTTTTGGGAGAGATAACCCTGTGGGCATGTTTTATAGGTGTGCTGGCTGTGATTACTGTTAACATCGAGAAGTTTAGAATGAATTCTCCATATTTTACAGTCCAGAATATAGAACTTAAAATTGATTCTCAAAAATTGGAAGATGTAGCGGAGGCTTTCGTATACCTTGACCTTAAAAAGGGTACTTCTATTTTTAAAATTTCCCCTGGAGAATTAGTTAGAAGTATAAAAGTTCGTCATCCCGAAGTTAGGGAAGTAAAGGTGGAGAAAAGATTGCCTGATACACTGTGCGTGGATGTTAAGAATAGAATTGCTATTGCTCAGGTTCATCTTACTCAATTTTACCCTGTGGATTGTGAAGGGTTCCTTTTGCCCTATCCCAGTAACTTCCGGTTACCGGAGTTGCCGTGCATCGAGGGTATTGATTCCAGTGAATTGAGAATAGGTGAAAAAAATAAGAATGGGAAATTAACGCTGGGGTTAAAAATTGTTAACCTTATACGGAACCACTTTTCGCTCATATATAAAAATATAGACATTGATGTATCTGATAGTCGAAACATAATACTTTATCTTCCCCAGGGGCCCAAGGTGCGATTGGCGGACTATAAACTGAATGAAAAAGTAGCGAAATTAAAACTTGTCCTTCATGATATCAAAAAGAAGAACATTAATCCTGAATTTATAGACCTCAGGTTCGATAAAGCCATCCTTATACCCAGGAGGAGATGATAAAATACGGTTTAGATATTGGTTCCTGCAGTTTAAAGATTTTAGGTGGAGATTTTTCAGGAGAGGGGTTTAAACCTCTGGGGAGGATTTCTATCCCCGTAAAAGGTTACTCTGAAGGAACCATAATTGATAAGAGAAAACTGCTTTATACAGTTCTGGAAGCTGTTAATCAGTTCCAGGTTAAGTATGATAAACGGCCCTCTAGCTTTGTGCTCGGTATTTCCACTCCTCAACTATCTTATGTGAAGTTTAGAAAAAAAATTATTCGTAAAAATGCGGATTCTGTTATTACAGATAGAGAAGTCTCGAAATACCAGCAGGAGCTGTTAGATGAGATGGTCCCTTTAGATAGAAAGGAAATATATTATGAGGTTGAGGAGTTTATACTTGATGGTCAGCGGGGTATTATAAACCCTCAAGGATTATATGCATCTAATATCGAGATGATAGTTAATGGGATAACTATCCCTTTAAACCTCTATAATAACATATTGTCGCTATTTTCAGAGCTGGGTCTGGAGATTGAAGCTCTTGTTCCAGAGGCAATCGCTCAGTCTTACATTTACTTATCTCCCGAGGAGAAGAAGTCAGGGGTTATGTTTATCAATTATGGTTGGGGAACAGTTAAAGTAGCAATTTTCAAAAATGGGTTTTTAAAGTATTACAAACATTTACCTAGTAATCTCAATTCTATTCTTGACCTCGTGGGGGAAATATACCATTTCAATGGCTGCTCCACTATGGAGATTCTGCGAGAGATATTTTTGAGTGAAACTTCGGGATTCAAATTTCAGAATAAATTTGCCGTCCAGACTGTTTCTATTCATGATGTTAAGACTTTACTCAATAAAAATATCTATCGTTTATTTTATCAACTGAGGAAACACCTGGAGGATCACGAAGTTCCTTTGCATTTCAAACAGGGAATTAAAATATCGGGGGGAATAATAACGGATTATTCAGAATTGAAGAGTATCGCTGAAGATGTTTTCCATCAACCTGTAGTGATTACCGATTCCCAACACCTTGGTATTGATTCCGAATATGTAACTGCTCTGGGATTGGTTAAACATCAGATCGATAAAGAAAAAGCCAGATTCCAAAGTAAAAATTTACTCTCCAGATTGGTCGGCAAGATGTTCGAACTTGTCGATAAATATTTTTGAATCTGTTGTGAGAATTCTTCAGTTAATAACCCATCTGGAACTGGGAGGTGCTCAGAAGGCAACTTTGAGTCTTTGTCGGTGGCTTAGGTCTCAGGGATATTATGTAGTACTGGGCTCTTCCCATAGAGGGCTACTGGTAGAGGAAGCCCAAGGACTTTTAGGGAGAGGTTTCAAAAAATTCAGGTTTTTAATCCGTGAGATTAACCCTCTATACGACCTTATAGCTTTCTTTTCCTTATTTATTTATATTCGGGAAGAAGGATTTGACCTCATTCATACTCATACTTCCAAAGCGGGTTTTTTGGGACGATGGGCAGCTTTTTTTGCAGGGGTAAAGTCGGTGCATACCGTTCACGGATTTGCTTTTCATGATTTTCAGAACCCAGTTGTAAAATGGTTATATATATTTTTAGAAAGGATTACCGCAGTAATTACTTCCAGACTCATTGTGGTCTCAGAGCAGGTAAAAATTAAAGGGCTGAAATATAAAATAGGAAAAAGTTCTAAATATGAAGTGATTTACGAATTGGTCCAATTTCCTCCAGTGAGGGTGATAAATAGAAGGAAAAGTATTCCAGCAATAGTTGGGATGGTTTCTGCACTTAAACCCCAGAAAAATCCTTATGATTTTATAAAACTGGCAGAAGCGCTATCCCCGAAGTATTCTTCTTTGGAATTTCATATTGTGGGAGATGGGAAACTTGCTTCAGCGTTGAAGAGAATCGTTGCCAGCTCTGAAATAAAAGACAGGATAAAATTCTGGGGATGGAAAAAAGAAGGGTGGAAGTATATGTGTAATTTTGATGTCTTGGTTTTGACAAGCTTATTCGAAGGACAGCCTCATGTGGTGGTGGAGGCGATGGCTATGGGCATTCCAGTCGTGGCTTATGGAGTGGATGGAGTTAACGACATTATACAAAACGGGATAAATGGTTTTGCGGTTACTCCTCGGAATTTTGCTGAACTCAAAGAAAAGGTGGAGCTGGTGTTAAATGACCATATCCTGAGAGAGAAAATGTCTATCCAGGCTTTTAAATTCGTGCGCAGCGAAAAAAAATTGGATTGTTTTTATAATTTAGATAGAATAGAAATGATTTATAAGGAGGTGAAAGATGAGCAGAGTTGATATTTTTGTATTGGGATTGGTTTCTTTTTCCCTTTCTTTCCTTCTTTCCCGTCTATTTTATAAGGAAAATATAAAAATTGGGAGTAAAGAAAAGACCGCATTTGGTGGACTTGTAATATTCATATCGATATTTTTTACCTTGGTTATATCTCCTGTAAGAGCGGAATTTGAAGTCTGGAGGCTTTTTCTTCCTTTCGCTCTTATGTTCATCCTTGGATTTGTGGATGATTACAGAGAGTTTTCCCCCTATCTTAAACTTCTTTCTCAGGCTTTGATTGTTATCCTGGCTATATATTTGGGAATAGTGACGAAAATTATCTATATTCATCCAACGTTAAATTATATCATTACTTTTTTGTGGCTTATGATTATACTCAATGCCTTTAATTTTTTAGATATTCTGGATGGACTGGCTACTGGAATTATTTTAATCATCGCTGGTGGCTTTTCCTTTATAGGTCTTTTGAACTTCCAACCCTTCAATCTTCTGTTTGCATTTATTATGTTTTTCTCTGTTCTGGGGTTTTTACCTTTCAATTATCGGTCTGCAAAAGCTTATCTGGGAGATAGTGGGAGTCTTTCCCTGGGAATGTTATTAGGTATGCTGAGTATTTCGTTCAGTTATGCCCGGGAGCAGAATCCCTGGGCATTGTTTACTCCAGTAGTTATAATGGGTTTGCCTTTTTTTGACTTTATATATGTAACTGCGAGAAGGATTTTCCAGGGTAAGTCTATATTCAAAAAGAGTCCCGACCATTTGGCAATCCTGATGCAGGGCGAAGGGATGACAAGTTTCAGTATAGTTAAAAAATTCCACTTTATCTGTTTTCTATTTGTGTTGTCGGCATTAGCACTTCAATTTTCGTCACTATTAATAGGAGCCATGGTGGTGTTGGTTTATGCGATGTTTCTGTTTTTCTATCTCGGTGTTAAATATTATTGATGGCAGAGAAAGTTAAGAATTTAATTCTGGGTGCAGGTATAACGGGGTTAAGTGCGGGACATCACCTCAAACGAGATTACCTTATACTAGAGAAGGAAAACAACCCAGGTGGATTGGCGAGGTCGAAGAAGATCAGGGGGTATATTTTTGACTTCAGCGCTCATCTTTTACACTGCAGGACGAGGTACTTTTTAAACTGGCTTCAGAAGAATCTGAACGGTGACCTTCAACTTCATAAAAGAAATGCCTGGGTTTTTTCTTATGGAGTGTATACAAAATATCCATTTCAGGCCAATTTGTATGGATTACCTAAAAAAGTAATTAAAGAGTGTATCCGGGGTTTGTTGACAATAGACGAGGAATCTGCTAACAGGGAAAAAAATTTTTACAGATGGTGTTATAAAAAATTTGGTAATGGGATAGCAAAACATTTTCTCATTCCTTATAATTATAAATTCTGGACGATAAATCCCAGCTCTCTAACCACCGAGTGGGTAGATGGTTTTATCCCCCAGCCGGAGATAGAGGATATCTTAGACGGCACATTTGATTACAGCCGGAAGGAATTCGGGTATCACAGTAAATTTTTCTATCCTCGCAATGGAGGTATTGAGGTTTTCACCCAGAAACTGGTAGAGTTTTGCAGGGACAGGATTATAAAAGAGGAAGTGAAGGAGTTAAATTTAAAGGAGAAATGGGTTGTTACTGAACAGGGAAATAGATACCGTTTCCATAATCTCATTTCCACCATTCCTCTACCAGAACTGGGTAAGATAATTCTGGATATTGAGAAAGGATTGAGGAAATTTTTTAAAAAACTAAAATATACATCAGTGATAAATATAAATTTGGGAGTAAATAGGAAAGAAATGTCTAAAAAAGATTGGATTTATTTCCCGGAGAATAATTTAATTTTTTATCGTGTGGGTTTCCCCATGAATTTCGCTTCTCATTCTGTCCCTCAGGGCAAAAGTTCAATTTATATAGATATTAGTTATTCTCGGTGGAAACCGGTGGAGAAGGAAGAAATTCTCACCCGGACTCTTACTGATCTGGTAAGGACAGGCATTCTGGAGAGAAGTGATGAAATAGAGGTCTGTGATATTAATGATATAAAATACGCTTACATCATTTACGACAAGAACTGGAATTCTGCCCGGGAAGAAATTTTATCCTGGTTGAGAAAACATAAGGTGTATTGTGGGGGAAGATTTGGTGCTTGGCATTATCTTTCCATGGAAGGCTGTTTCTTGGAAGGGAGAAATATAGCCCTGGAGTTGAAAGATGTCTGATATTTTGAGGATAATTAAGGGAAGGCGCTCAATAAGAAAATTCAATATAAAGAAGGTAGAGAAGGATAAAATAAGGAATATTTTAACGGCAAGGAGATAGGCTCCATCTGGGCTCAATAATCAGCCCTGGAGATTTGTATTAATTGAATCTTAGAAATATAAAGATAAAATTGCGCAACTTACAGAGTATGGTGGAATAATAAAAAAGGCACCGATAGCAATTCTGGTATTTTTAGATAAAAATTCGAGCTACGATCGAGATAAAGACATCATGACCATAGGGGCGTGTGTTCAGAATATGCTTCTGGAAGCACATTCTCTAGGATTGGGGGCATGCTGGTTAGGAGAAATATTGAAAAACAAGCATAGAGTAAATGAGATTTTAAACCTCGATGACAGGTATGAACTTTTTGCAGTAATTGTATCAGGGTATCCTGTTGAGAAAACTTCCTCTTCCAGGGAAAAAATAGAAGAGTTAATTCTTAAAAGAATTTAAATTTTTACTTTTTGGATATCTTTTGCCCATTCTTTGATAACCCTTACTGAAATATTTACTTTATTTATTTCAGCCGGCAGGAGCTGTATTTTTCCAAAGCTTACTTTATAAAATATATCTGTGAGGTACAATAACTCTCTGGAGATTCTTACTCCTTTTTGAAACAGGAAGTAAGCAAATTCGCGAGGGGTGAGGTACTTCGGTCTCTTGTAACCAATTCTGTCTAATAAATGTAATATATAAAAGTAAAAGTCTGCGATCTTCTTCTCCTCTTTGGTTAATTTTCTTCTGGGAAGTAATTTTAATAATTTTTCTCTTTCTTGTTTTTTTCTGCGTAATCGTTTAATAACGAGATAAATTATAAATATCTGCAGGAAAAGTGCGGAGAGCAAGATGTAAATTTTGCGATGCGCCGTTAAATTATATTTGATTTTGAAAAGGAGCAGGGTAATAAATAAAATTGTCTTCGATATTAAGTTTTTAATTTTATTTAGAATCAACTGCTGGGTGTAATATGAAAATTCAAGCACCCATTTTTCCCAGATATCTTTTACCAATTTTAAGAAGTTCGTAACTGGTTTAAAAACTTCTTTTATGACAGGAGCTAATTCCTCTTCAGGAGGAGTTATTTCTTCCCTGGGAGGAGCTGCCTCTTCTTGAGGAGGAGTGACTTCTTCTTCAGGAGCTGCTTCCTCAGGAGGGACTAATTCCTCTTCAGGAGGAGTTATTTCTTCTTCGGGAGGAGCTGCTTCTTC
>NATI01000016.1 GCA_002085265.1 Candidatus Omnitrophica bacterium 4484_49
TAAAGACAGATTTAGGGTCTATTGCCATCAAATATATAAACCGGGGCACATCGTATATAAAAAAAGAAATTATCAAAAATGGTATATCTTTAATTTTACAGTGTTTTTTTATCAAAAGGTAGCGATTTCTAAAAGAAAGATAGCGAATATATCCACGTTGGAAACCACTACCATGACGATAATGATAAGCAATCGCCTTCTCCACATACTTTCCCTTCCATCCTCTCTGTTTTGCTCTCATAGCGATATCAAAATCTTCGACCAAGTAGTGAAACCTGGAGTCAAAGTAATGACCATTTTGAGATACATCTTCCATCAGTTCTCTTTTATACAGAGCAGCACAAGCACACGGTGCCAGGCAGGTTTCTGGAACAATTAGTGTATCAGTTATCCTTTTACCCTGTCCCCAGTCATAAAATCTAAAAAATCGCGTAAGATAAATTCCCAAAGTATCAATCCTGTCTCTTTTTCTCATATCTATAACCTTTCCCCAGAACATCCCCCACCTTTCCGGAAAAGTTTCTGCTATTTCCATTAAACTTTTTATAAAATTTACATCGAGCACAACGTCAGAATCTACTGTTAAAAAATATTCCGCATCACTTCTAACAATTACCTGATTCCTTGCTTCACACACTCCCAAATTTTTTTCATTTGTTATCAGGTGAATATCCGGATATCGGGAAAGGATCTCTATTGTGTTGTCCTCAGAGCCATTGTCAACCACCCAGATCTCTTTATTGGGATAATTCTGTTTCAAAACCGAATTCACACATTCTCTTATAAATCTTTGAGAATTATATGTGACAATGACAACAGCCACTTTGGGTCCCCTATTTCTCATCCTGCAAACTAACCTTTTTGTTTATACGGTGATTGTTTATTCCCTCCCACGCATATCCCCAGAAATAAGCGAGGCGGTAAATAATTGCATAAAAAAATAGAATTATAAAATCTCCAAATTTTTTGTTATATTCTTTGTATATTCTGAAAGCAATGTGAAGAGAATATAGTGGAATTTGTATAAATGAATACACAATACTTCTCCAGTTTTTTAATTCCTGAAGCGCAGGATGGTCAGGGAAATTTTTTTTAACCCAGTAATTCCCTCTTCCGTAAATATAAGGTTGTAATAAAAATTCCTTAAAACTTTCATTTCTGAGATGTAGGACTTTGATATCCGGATTATATTCTAAATTGTAGCCGTATTTAAATAATCTCCAGAAAAATTCCAGATCTTCTCCTCCGGGATAAGGGATATTAGAATTGAACAAAAATTTCTGAAATACATCTTTTCTTAATCCCACATTAGAAGTGGGTAGAAAAACAATCCTTTTTTCTTTTCCTATTTTTGCTCTTATCGCTCCCTCAGCCATAAATTGTCCTAATACTGCTTTCAGATTAGATATCCTTACTGCTGTTAATCCCCCAATTATCTGGAAGGCATTATCTTTAAAAATCATATAGAATTTTTCAACCCAGTATTTCTCAGGGATACAATCATCGTCGATAAAACATACAATCTCTGCTCGAGCATTTTTCACCCCCTGATTTCTTGCCGCTCCTGGACCCGACCTTTTCTGCCTTATGTATCTGATGTTTAAATCGTCTCTGAAATCATCCACTACAGGTAAAATATCCTGTGTAGACCCGTCATTCACTACTATAACTTCAAATACTTCTTTAGGGAAACTCTGCTTACACAGCGCATCTAACACCACCCGCAATCTATCTCTGCGGTTATAAGTAGGAATAATAACGCTAACCCTTATTGCCATAAGAATTATAAAACAAAATGGTGTTTAACGGCCTCTTGGGAACATAATGTCTCCCTTTTCCATCCCGCCAGTATTTTACATTATCCTGCTCTACTTTCCTGGGAGATTCTTTAGGATAACCAAGTGCTATAAGAGAATCCAATCTTATATGGGAAGGGAGATTTAATATTTTGGCAATTTTCTCTTTATCAATTGCTCCCAGCCAGCAGCTGCCGAGACCAAAATTGAGTGCAGAGAGAATTATATTTTCCGCACTGGCTCCTATATCTCTTAAATCCGGATTGGAACTCTTCTTGAGATTTATCAAAATTGCTACATAAGTAACCGCACGCTCATCTTGGGAGGGGATCCACAAAGGTTTTATATAACCAGCCCATCTGGTATAAGGAAAGATTTTGTCCAATAATTGCATATCATCAATTATAACATATTCAATAAATTGCAAATTAGCAGCAGAAGGAGCCAGTCTTCCGGCATTCACTATCTTCCGTAAAATTCTTCTATCTATTTTCTTCTGCTGGAACTTTCTAACTGTTCTTCTCCGGAGAATCAATTTATATAAGTCCATCAGAATTTCTCCCAGTGGATTACATCTTCCAGAGCCCTCTTGGGTGGAGAATATGTATCTTCAGGATACCCCAAGGAGACTAAACTTATAAGCTTATATCCCAAAGGGACATTTAAAAATTTTCTAACTTTTTCAGCATACTCTTTCTTATCACCTGCAATCCAGCAGGAACCCAGACCATAAGATTTTGCAGATAAAAGAATATTCTGAGTAGCAGCACAACCATCTTCCAGATAATATTTTGTCTCCCTACAGAAAACCGCGATACAACAGGAGGCATTTTTTAAGAAGGGAGCATTCTTGCCTATAATTGCTGTCAATTTTTCTAAATTCCGTCTGTCTCTTATAATTATAAATTCCCAGGGTTGTTCATTCCTGGCTGTAGGAGCTAACCGTGCGCAGTCTACTATATCTATGATTACGTCTTCAGGAATCTTTTTATCACTGTACTTCCTTACACTTCTTCTATTTTTTATAACTTCAATAAATTCCTTCATTCCAGCTTCAGAATTGCCAGGAATGCCTCCTGAGGAATATCCACCTGACCAAACTTTTTCATTCTTTTCTTTCCCGCTTTCTGCCTTTCCCATAATTTTCTTTTTCTGGTGATATCGCCTCCATAACATTTCCCGGTAACATGTTTCTTAATGGCAGGGATATTTTCTCTGGCTATTACTTTACTTCCAATAGCAGCCTGAATTACGACTTCAAAAAGCTGTCTGGGAATCAGTTCTTTTAATTTTGACACCATCTGATGTGCCTTACGTTGAACCTTATCTTTGGGAAGAAGCAAAGATAAAGCATCGCATTTCTTACCATTCAGTAAAATATCTACTTTTACCAAATCGACTCTGCGATAGTCGATCAATTCATAATCCAAGGAACCATAACCTCGGGTTAATGATTTTATCCTGTCGTGGAAATCAACGATAATTTCAGCCAACGGGAGCTCATAAATAATTGCTACCCGTCCACCATAATATTCTGTGCTTTTATATACGCCTCTACGCGACTGGGCTAATTCCATTATGGAACCGATCGCATCCGGTGGTACCAGTATATATGCTCTGACATATGGTTCCTGTATCTCTTTAATTTCGTTGGGTTCAGGGAATTGAACGGGCTCCTCTATTTCGATCTTATCTCCGTTTCTGAGCTCCGCGATATATTTCACATTAGGTGTGGTAACTACTAAATCTATCCCATATTCCCTCTCCAGGCGTTCCTGGATTATTTCCATATGTAATAGCCCCAAAAATCCACACCGAAATCCAGGACCCAAGGCCTGGGAATTTTCAGGTTCAAAAACCAGAGCAGAGTCAGTAAGAGAAAGTTTCTCCAGAGCCGACCGCAAGGCTGAAAAATCGGAACTATTCAGGGGATAAAATCCTGCGTATACCATGGGGGTTAACCTTTTAAATCCAGGAAGAGGTTCGGAAGCAGGATTATCCCTTAAAGTAATGGTATCTCCAGCGATAACTTCCCGGGGATTTTTTATTCCTGCGATTATAAATCCTACATCTCCGGCCTGTAAAAAATCAACTTCCTGAGGATAAGGAGTTAATACCCCTGTTTCTTCTATCTCATATTCTCTCCCCGTAGAAAATATTTTGATTTTATCCCCTGGTTTGACTTTGCCCTCAAAAACTCTCACATATACTACAACTCCCCTATAAACATCATAATAGGAATCAAATACCATTGCCTTAAGAGGGGCACGGGGATTACCCTCAGGAGGAGGGAAATCCTTAACAATCCTGACCAGAATCTCTTTTATACCGATACCCTCTTTAGCACTGGCTTTTATGATCTTTTCCTCTTCTATCTGAAGGATGTTTTTTATTTCTCTTTCTACTTCTTCCACCCGGGCGTTAGGGAGATCTATCTTATTGATAACAGGTATTATTGCCAAATTTTTTTCCAGTGCATAATGAAGATTGGCTACAGTTTGAGCTTCTACCCCCTGAGAAGCATCCACAACCAAAAGTGCGCCTTCAGAACAGGCGATGGCTTTGGTCACTTCAGATGTAAAATCGACATGTCCAGGGGTATCTATCAGATTTAATTCATATCTTTTTCCATTGTAATTATAAAATAATCTCACGGCGCTGGCTTTAATAGTTATACCCTTTTCTCTTTCCAGTTCCATATCGTCAAGGATTTGATCTCTGAACTCCCGTTCGGTTATCGCTCCCGTATAAAGTAAAAATCTATCAGCCAGAGTGGATTTACCGTGGTCGATGTGAGCTATGATTGAAAAATTCCTGACCAGCTCTGTATGCATTTATTTTAAACCGAGTGCAAATTCTTTTCCGAATCCCAAAATCTTACTTAGTTTTCTTTGAGAATCTGTCTCACAATAAATTCTCAATTTAGGTTCGGTCCCAGAAAATCTAAACAGAAGCCAGCTCCCATCCTGAAGTATAAATTTAATTCCGTCAAAATCTTTTATGTCAACCACTTTTATTCCCAAGATTTTTTTAAAAGGATTCTGAGATAATTTTTTAAACAGCTTTAATTTTAAATTCTGAGGATAATACAAATCTATACGATGATAGAAAAACTTGCCGTATTTCTTTTCCACTTCTTTTATTATCTCATTTATGCTCTTATCCTCGTAGACCATTAACTCCAGAAGGAGTAATCCACTTAAAAGACCGTCTCGTTCAGGAATATAGCCTTTGAAACCAATACCTCCAGATTCTTCACCTCCAATTAACACATCCTCCTTTTGCATTATCTCAGCTATGTGTTTGAAGCCTACAGGGGTTTCATATAAGTTTAAGCCGTAATCCCGGGCAATTTTCTCTATGAGAGAACTGTTGGAAATGGTCTTTACCACCGCTCCCCTTTCTCCTCTGTTTTTAACCAAATGGATTAACAACAAACTCAGTATCCAGCCAGGATTTAAAAATCTTCCCCCGGGAGTCACAGCACCAATCCTATCAGCATCGCCATCTGTAATTAAACAGATGTCATATTTTCCATTTTGCATAATTTTTATGGTATCCAATATATTCTCCGGGATGGGCTCAGGATTAATGCCCCCAAATGAAGGATTTTTTTCTTTTCTGAAACTCGTAACCCGGACAGATGTATTCCGGAAAAATTCCTCCAATAAGGAATCTCCGGTACCATACATTGCATCGTGAAGAACGCGATATTTACTTTTACTTATACTGGAGAATTTTATATAAGATTTTAGAAAACTTAAATACGGTTTCTTAAGTCTTATATCTTTAACAAGCTCTTTTCTTTCCGCCTCCTCATAGGGGATATATTTGATCCTCTCTTTTCCTAACAATCGCTCTACTTCCCGGGTATCCTTAGGAGAAGCAGGTGCAGCCTGAGAGGTTTTTATTTTTATTCCATTAAATTCCGGAGGATTATGGCTGGCTGTAATCATTATCCCGCCATCAAATCGGTACTTCTTTATACCAAAGCACAGACAGGGTGTAGGAAGTGGTTGGTTAAAAATCCTAACTTTAAAACCGTTGGCACATAAAACACCTGTAAATGTCTGGGCAAAGCGTAAGGATAAAAATCTAGTGTCGTATCCTACTATTATCCTTGACTGTTTATTTTTTTTCTTCATAAATTTTACATAGGACTGAGCCACCTTCTTTACATTTTCAAAAGTAAAATCCTCAGCGATAACAGCTCGCCAGCCATCTGTTCCAAACTTAATCATCGTCCCCCCTTATTTTTTGAAACTTTCCCTAAGAAGTTCCACAGCCTTTTTTCTGTCAGAGGATTTAAATATATAGCTTCCGGCAACAAGGATATTACAGCCCGCTTCTATTGCAGAACGTGCAGTATCATGATTTATTCCACCATCAATTTCAATATCACCTTTAAACTGCAATTCTGTTCTCAAATATCTCACCTTATTCAAGACATCAGGTATAAACTCCTGCCCTCCAAACCCCGGATTTACTGACATCACCAGTATGAAATCGAGAGGAATTGCCTCTAGCACTGGCTGAAAATATTTCATATCTGTAGGAGGATTGAGTACCATCCCCAATCTGGCTCGATGTTTCTCCCGGAATATTTTTTGTAAACTAGTTATATCCACCTTATTCTCTTTAATGAACACTTCTATGTGAAATGTAATTATGTCAGCCCCTGCGGACTCAAATCGAGAAATATATTCCTGGGGATGGGTGATCATTAAATGGACGTCTAAAGGTAATTCAGTGCTTTTTCTTATGTCCTTAACCATATCAGGACCAACAGTAATATTGGGAACAAAGTGTCCATCCATAACATCGATATGAAGTAAATCTACACCTATATACTCCACATCTTCAATTTCTTCTCTCAACTTAGAATAATCTGCGGCTAGAAGGGAAGGGGCTATTTTGTATTCTGGATAGTAAACCATTTTATATCTCCCCTTTTGAGAATAATGAATATATTCTGCTTACATCCTCTAAGGTAATGATACCTAAAAGTTTCCCATTTTCCACCACCGGTAGGGCTTTAAGTTTACTATTTTCCATTTTATTGTAAGCAGAATAAAGATATTCGTCTCCCGACAATATCGGTAAATCATCCACAATCATTAACTCCGATACTTTTTTATCCAGATGTTTTTCATGTAAAGCATATATTATCTTTTCCCGGGGTAAAAATCCCAACAATTTATCTTCTGCTACCACAGGGAAATCTTCCTGGTGACTGTGAAGTATAAGATTTAGAACTTCTGCTATAGAGGCATCGGGGCTCAAAGTATAAAACTCCTTGGTCAAAACCTCCTTTACTCTTATCCCCCCCAATGTTGTTTTCATACTGGCGATACTCTCTTCCTGAGATGCAGCAACGAAAATAAACAGAGCAATGAATAACAGGATAAAATTTGGTGGTCTCATACTCAATGCCCAAAAAGCGAACAGAAGAGCAAATCCATGTCCAAGATTAACTGCTATTTTAGTCGCCTTCATATATGAGAACTTTCTGGCCAAAATGGCTCTTAATATTCTCCCTCCATCCATAGGAAATGCAGGGATAAGATTAAAACCTGCCAGAACAGGATTGACCCAGTAAGCATAAGCTACTGCTCCCGGCCAAGTTAAGGGGTCAGGATGAAACAGGTGATATGGTCCCAAAAGTATCTTTAAAGGGTAAAATAAAATTACCGTAAGCACTATATTAAATAAGGGACCGGCAATAGAAATCATTAATTCCTGAGTTGGAGTTTCAGGTAAAGAACGCATATTGGCAACCCCTCCAATAGGCAGAAGAGTTATTCTATCCACATTTATTCCATATTTTTTCGCCACCATAGAATGAGAAAATTCATGAGCAGCGACACAGGTGAATATTGCAAAAATTATAAATATCCCTTTCCAGCCATACATCAGCCAGAAGAAAAACGGAAGAATTAAAAAACTTATGTGCATTTCCACACTTATTCCCATTATTTTGAATAACTTAATTGCTCCTCGCATTTCTCTCCCTTTCCAGATAAGACTGTAATATTATCTGAGCAGAAACCTTATCTATATGTTTTTTAATATATTTTTTTCCGCTTTCGCGGATATAACGCTGTGCTTCTTCAGAGCTTAATCTCTCATCCCATAAAACAGTGGGGATATTATAATGCTGAAAGATTAATTTTGCAATTTCTCCTATTTTTTTAGAAAAACGGGATTCACTCCCATCTTTACTCAGGGGATTGCCAATCACTATCTTTTCCACATTATAACTTGTGATATATTTTCCTATCTTACCTATAAGATCAGCTTTGCCTCTGATATTCAATACTTCCAGAGGTTGTGCAAACATCCTGAAGGGATCAGAGATAGCAATCCCTACCCTTTTCTCACCAATATCAAGAGCAAGTATTCTATCCATCCAAGGCTCTCCTTAGACTATTTATGAACTTAAATATCTCCTCTAACATTCTGGTTTTGCGATTGATGTTACTCTCTATCTTTTTAACTACAGCACTTCCCACTATAACACCATCAACATAATTTTTAATCTCCTTTATCTGAAAAGGGCTTGATATTCCGAAACCGAGACACAGAGGTCTGGTGACTATTTTCCTGATCTGTTTTAAATTGTATATTAACTGGGGAGGGAATTTTTTTCTCGCTCCTGTAACTCCAGTTACCGAAATATAGTATATAAATCCCTCACTCATCCTATTTATCTGTTTTGCACGTTGTAAAGAGGTAGTAGGAGAAATAAACAAAGGAACCGCAATGTCATTTCTTCTCCCCAGAATAGATACCTCCTTTGCCTCCTCAAAAGGAAGGTCTGGAATCACCACACCGGCTAGGTTCAGTCTCTTAGCACGTCTGAAGAATCTATCCACTCCATACGCCAGCAGAGGATTAAAATAACTCATAAAAACCACCGGTATTAGAGAAAATCTCTTCAAAAACTCAAATCCGGTTTCCAAACTTACATTATTCTTCAATGCCCTATTGACTGCTTTTTGAATAGTGGGACCATCAGCCAGAGGATCTGAAAATGGTATACCAATCTCCAAAGCATCTGCCCCTGCTTCTGCAACTATGCGGGCAATTTTTAAACAGGAATCAAAATCAGGGTCTCCAAGAGTTATGTAAGGGAGAAGAATTTTTCGCCTTTTGAAGATTATATCCTGAAAATATCTCTGAAGTCCCCCCATTATCCCAGATATTTTTTAACAATATCTATATCTTTATCTCCTCTACCGGAAAGAGATAAAATAACGAGAGCATCTTTCTTAAATTTCTTCCTTTCTTTGATCAAGAAACCTATAGCATGAGATGGTTCCAGAGCAGGCATAATGCCCTCCAGACGGGAAAGGATTTTAAAACCTTCCAGAGCCCAACGGTCATTAACTGCATAATAACTCGCCCTGTGTATTTTCTTATAATAGGCATGTTCCGGTCCCACTCCAGGATAATCCAACCCGGCGGAAACAGAATAGGTAGGATGAATCTGCCCCCCTTTATCCTGAAGAATATAACTTTTAAATCCATGAAAAACACCTATTTTCCCTTTACATAAAGTAGCTGCATGTTTAGAAGTATTCAGTCCACTCCCGCCTGCCTCCACACCTATAAACTTTACTTTCCTATCACTAAAAAATGGATAAAATAACCCCAAAGCATTACTACCTCCTCCTACACAGGCAATAAGATAATCGGGAAGACGCGATTCTAATTTCAAGATTTGCTTTCTCGTCTCTTTCCCGATTACACTTTGAAAGTCCCTGACTATCACAGGATAAGGATGAGGGCCAACCACAGAGCCAATGACATAATGTGTATCTCTTACATTTGTCACCCAGTCCCTGATAGCCTCGTTTATAGCATCCTTTAATGTCCGGGAACCAGACTTCACCACTCTAACCTCTGCGCCCAACAGTTTCATCCGAAATACATTCAACGCCTGACGATGGACATCTTCTTCTCCCATATACACCACACATTTAAGTTTTAAAAGGGCACAGGCTGTTGCAGTTGCCACTCCGTGCTGACCTGCTCCTGTCTCAGCAATAATTCTTGTCTTGCCCATTTTCTTGGCCAACAGAACCTGGCCGAGAGTATTGTTTATCTTATGAGCCCCGGTATGAGCAAGATCCTCTCTCTTTAAATAAATCTTAAACCCCAAATATCTGGAAAGATTCCTGGCATGATAAAGAGGAGTTGGCCTACCAGCATAATACTTAAGTAAATAGTTCAGTTCCTGTTTAAATTTCCTGTTACCACCTATTTTTTTATATGCCTGTTCCAGTTCATCCAGAGCATAAATTAGAGTCTCAGGGACAAATCTACCCCCGAACTCGGAAAAATAACCTTTTTTATCCGGTAATTTTCTCATTCTTTTCCTATCTGTGTTCTAAATATACTCCGTATTTCCCTGAATATCTCTCTATATTCAAAACTGCAGTAATCAGGATACGTCCACATAAAGGGATGATATTCTCCCTTTCTAAAATAAAGTGTAACCTCGGCATAAATTCCCTTACCGAGGTAAACCCTTTGCAGATTATCTTTGGTTGATGCCAGAATAAGTTTACCTTCATTTAAATACCCAGGGTCAATATTTATATTTCTTTTTCCCTGATGAGAAAACTTCTTCTCTAAACTATTAGTATAATGCTTAATTTTTATTATTTCCACTGGAAATATGAGTTTCTCAAAACTTATAAATTTCCTCTTGAGTTTTTCTCCCATCTCTTTTTCATAATAATCCGTGTAAACGAAATCAATAATTGAACTATGATAATCTATAGGTCCATATCTTTTTTGCAGGAGTTTCTCAACTTGGCAAAGCAAAGGGAGGGAATTTGTAATTATCCCTATTATTAACTTGACAGGTTGAGGACGAAATATCTTCCCCATCAGGAGAAGTTAATAACCCCATTCTTCTTCCCAGACCTGAGCGATAAATTTAGCCATCAACTCATGGTCTTTTACACCCGGCATTTCCTCAATCCCCGATGATACATCAACCGCATAAGGATTTACCTCTACTATCGCCTGTTTTATATTATCGGGCTTTAAACCTCCTGAAAGTATTACCGGGATACCAAATTCTCTGGCCCGTCTTGCCAAGTGCCAGTTGAAACTCTTCCCCGTACCTCCCTTCAAATGGGGATGAAAACTATCCAGCAAAATTGCATCCACAAAATTATATTTTGGAATCTCATCCAAAAAACTTTCATCCTTGACCCGAAATGTCTTAATAATTCTCTTCCTCCCTGCAAATAATCTACACAACTCCGGAGACTCCTGCCCATGAAATTGGAGAGCATCCAGATCGCAGATATTAAGGATTTCTGAAATCTCCTGCTCATTCTGGTCACTGAAAACCCCAACCCTCACAACCAAAGGTGGAAGTTGAGAAATAATTTCTTGAGCATCTTCAGGAGCAATATATCTGGGGCTGGCTTTCACAAATATAAAACCCAAAGCATGGACCCCAAGTCTGGCTGCATCCAGAGCATCTTCCAATCTTCTCATTCCACAAAACTTAACTTTAACCATAGCCTATCAATTCTCTGATTTTCTGTGCTCTATCTTCTGCTTTTAATATCTCCTCTCCAATCAGAAAAGCATCAGCACCAAGGCTTTTAAAATATATTATATCCTGATAGCTTTTAATCCCGCTCTCTACAATCTTAAGTATCCCTTCGGGGACCTGAGGTAAAAGATATTCTGAAATTCTGAAATCTATTTTCAGAGTATCTAAATCTCGATTATTTATACCTACAATTTTAGGATTCAAAGGTAAAACTCTTTCCAGTTCTTCCCTACAATGTACTTCGAAAACCACATCCAGAGAAAGCTGAGCAGCGAGCTGAGCAAATTTTTTAAGGGTTACATCATCAAGTATTCTGGTAATAAGTA
>NATI01000081.1 GCA_002085265.1 Candidatus Omnitrophica bacterium 4484_49
TATTGAGGGAGGAGCAGGAAGAGTAACTGAAATTGATTAATAGGAATTTTAAAAGTTTGATTTTAATTGCAATTTTAATTCTGACGACAGCAGTGATTTCATTTCCAGTTCAGGAGGAAAAGAACCTTCCAGGAGTAACTTTAATCTCTGTTTATGATAATTATCAAGTGGATACAAGACTAACAACTGCCTGGGGATTTGCTACCATAATAAAAATGCCTCAGGAACTAATCCTATTTGATACTGGAGGAAACTCAGAAATTTTACTTTCCAATATGAAAAGATTAGGTATCAATCTTAATTCTATCAAGAAAGTGGTTATTTCTCATATTCATGGTGATCATGTAGGGGGATTAGAAGGTTTTTTAGAAAAAAACAGTGATGTTACGGTTTTCATTCCACATTCCTTCCCCCAGTCCATTAAAAATATGATAACTAAAAAAGGAGCCAGATTTGTAGAAGTTTTCACTCCAAGAAAAATTTCTGATTTTGTTTACACAACTGGCCAGATTCCTGGGCCTCCCGGAGAGCAATCCTTAATTATTGATTCCAAAAAGGGATTAATAGTTATCACAGGTTGCGCTCATCCTGGAATTGTAAATATCGTAAAGAGAGTAAAAGAATTGATGAAGAAAGGTGTTTATCTGGTTTTAGGAGGGTTCCACTATCCTCCTATATCTTGCATTAAAGAATTTAGAAAATTGCAAGTGGAGAAAGTTGCTCCCTCCCATTGTACAGGTGATTCAGTTGGAGAAGTCTTCAGAAAAGAATATAAGGAAAATTTTATTGAGTACGGTGTGGGAAAAATAATTGAAATTAGATGAAATATATTTTTCAACTTGTATCTCGACTATTAAAAGAGTTGCCTAGAGAGTTGGAGAAAGAAAAAGTCAAGATTTTGGCTTGTCTCTGGGAGAGATAATTTTAAAATAATATAGAGATTAGGGCTATAGAAAGCCCTGAAGACAGATATAATTCATATCTAAGTATATTTTTGTTATAATTTTAATTGATGGGGAAAGAACTAAGAAGAATTTTTAGAAGACGGGTTATATGGTTTTTTTCTGAATTTTTTATTTTTTTGTGTAAGAAATTATCTTTAAATTCAATATATAAAGTTGGAAGTATAATAGGGAAATTAAGTTATTATATGGCCTTTTCTCATAGAAAAATCGCTTTAAATTCTTTAAGTATAGCCTTTCCAGAAACTTCTTTAAAAAGAAGAAGAGAAATTGCTAAAGATTTTTCTGTGATTATGATGCAGAGTTTTTTAGAAGTTATCCATTTTGTAAATAATCCATCTCTGTTCCATGATGTAAAGATCGAAGGGAAAGAATTCTTGAATAAAGCCTTAGAGAAAAAAAGGGGAGTAATTGCTCTTACTGCCCATTTTGGGAATTTTCCTTTGATAAGTTTAAAATTAGCCAGAGAGGGTTATAGAATAAATGCTGTTGTAAGGCCAATGCGAGATAGAAATGTTGAAAATTATGTCCAGAATTTAAGGACAAAAGCAGGAGTTAATACTATTTATTCTCACCCCAGAAGGCAATGTGTGGTTAAGATAATAAAGGCTTTAAGAAATAACGAAATAGTTATGATTCATATGGATCAGAATTTTAGTTCCACTGGGGTATGGGTGAAGTTCTTCGGTAAACTTGCTGCAACTCCTGTAGGTCCTGTTGTTCTGGCATTAAGAACCAAAGCGCCGATTCTTCCTATGTTTATAATTAGGGAAGGTATAGGGAAACATTGTTTAAAAATTTTACCCGAGTTAGAGTTAGATTATTTCCCTGAAAGAGAAAAGACAGTTCTTATTAATACTATAAAAATTACCAGGCTTACTGAAAGATGGATAAAAAAATATCCTGAATATTGGGGTTGGATTCATAAACGTTGGAAATCACAACCATCAGAGGAAGTTAGGAAGATGAAATTTAAGATTCACACAGATGAAATTGATAGAGAACTTTACTGTAGTGAAGGGTATGTAGGGGATTCAATTAGTTACCAAAAATGGAAATAAAGGAACTCCTTAAAAAACAAAGTTTGATAGTCCCTGGTAAATCTGCTGTTATTTATGAAGGCAAACATATAAGTTTTTTTCAATTAAAGGAAGATTCTTTCAGATTAGCAAATTATTTCTTAAATTTAGGTATAAACAATCTGGATAAAATTGCCGTATATTTGCCCAATAGTTATGAAGCAGTAATAAGTTTTCTGGCTACTTTTAGTATAGGTGCAGTTTTAGTCCCTTTAGATTTTGTGTTCACCCAAGAAGAAGTAATTAATCTTATAAATCATAGTGAGGCAAAACTATTGATAACCCAGGCCAAAAAAAGAATTGATTTAGAGAAAATTAGAAAACAATGCAAAGGATTAAAAGAAATTATTGTGGTAGGAATAAAGGATGAAGAATTTATCTATTGGGATGAAATTTTTGAAAAAAGTTCTTCTCGGGAGCCGTCTGTTAATTTTAATGATGATAAATTAGCAACTATTTTATATACTTCAGGTTCCTGGGGAGATCCTAAGGGAGTAATGCTTACGTATAAACATCTTGATTGTCCTGTAAAGGTTATAGAGTATTTTTTGAAAACATCAACTAAAGATATTTTTATATGTCCAGGAATTCCACTTTCTCATTTGGGAGGTTTAGATTATATATTTTTAACAATCTGGCATGGAGCCACTATGGTATTAATGCAGAGATTTTCTCCTTTAGAATTTTTAAAAAATATAGAGAAATACAAGGTGACTATATTCTGGATTGTTCCCTCGATGTATACAGCAATTTTGTCTTTAAAAGAGTATGAGAAATTTGATTTATCTTCTTTAAAATATGCAGTTGTTTTTGGTGCTCCTTCTTCTCCCTATCTTTTGAAAAAATTTCACAGGCTTTGTCCTAACGCTTATTTATTAAATGGATGGGGTATGACAGAGACTTCTGCTCCCAATTGTGTATTACCTTCGGGTAGTGGAAAAATAGAAAGTATAGGAAAATTCGTCCCTTGGATGGAGGCAAGAATTGTCGATGAAAATGGAAACACACTGAGAGAAAATGAGGTAGGAGAACTATGGGTCCGTGGAGAAGGAGTGATGTCTGGTTATTATAAACAACCTGAGTTAACCAAAGAAATTTTAACTGAAGATGGCTGGTTAAAAACAGGAGATATTGCTAAATTTGATGAAAAGGGGTTCTTTTACATTGTGGGAAGAAAGAAAGATATGATAAAAGTTGGAGGAGAAGCCGTTTTTTCTACAGAAATTGAAGAAAAAATCTATACCCATCCTAAAGTGAAAGAAGTGGCTGTAATAGGCGTTTTTGATAAATTGAGAGGAGAGGTTCCTAAGGCATTTGTTGTAGTGAAAGAAGGAAAAAAATTATCTGAGAAAGAATTGAGGACTTTTCTAAAAGAAAAGTTAGCCCCTTTTAAAATCCCTCATTATTTTGAGTTTGTAGATGAGTTACCTAAGACGCGGACCGGAAAAGTTAATAAAAAAATATTGAAAGAAAAAGGTCGTTTCCAATATCAAAAGAGGGAGACACAACAAGTATAAGAAAAAAATCATTTTTAGGTTTATAAATTAAAAAATAAGAAACGGTTGTATGCCAGCTTCTAATGTAAAATACATAGAAGAAATTTAAGTTGACACTTAGGAAAGAAGTTTCCTGGATTTCTTTAAGTATGAATATGAGTTTAAGTATTAAAGCAGGATTGATATTTGTTCGGGGATTTCTTGTAGGGATGACAGGGTCTTCATTTATTTTCACTTCCAGAATGATTTTGTGAGCAGTGCGGAGATTTTTTGTTTGTTGGATAAATTGGTCTGCTTCTTTAGCCGTAAGAAAGAAAAAATTTGCTTTTTGTCTGGAAGGAAGATGCTCTGGCTTAGGAAATTGACTTTAGGTTGGTAGAACTGGTTACAGGGAATACTAAAATATGGGGTTATTTTATTCTTCTGATTGTAACTTCTGGAGAGAGCTACCGGGATTAAAAATATTTGATACCAGAATACCAACATAAAGCTAAGAATTATCCCTCTCTTCTTCATCTCGAGGGGGAAGGAATTGTGAGAAGAGTATATATTTTTATGCTACTGACAGTGATTTCAATAATCCCTTTTGCTGATGTCTCTTACATTTACAGAAGATGTAAGATAATAGAAAGCTATGAGGTGGTCAGAAAAAAGAATGGTTGGGAGTTAAAGTTTTATCAAAATCCAGGTGAGGAAGTCATAGAGTGTTATGGGCTTCAGAAGATTGTAAGTGGTTTAAAATCAATTAATCTTTCAGTTAATGCCCAAGGAATTGAAGTTTATTTTAGAGGAGAGGGAAATTTTTGTTCTCCTTATGATGTTTCAGGCTACCATGCCCTCATTGGAATAAAAATAACTTCGGTTGATTCTGAATTTTATCTAAATAATTACAGTGAATTAGTGCTTAAAATCAGGGAAGGCAGTGTTAAATCATTTCCTCAGGAGTGCCATTATTTTGTATGTTTATTTTCACCCCCAAAAGGTGGATATTATTTCATCTCTCCTGAAAAAGGAGGCATAGTTCCTATAGAAGTAAAAGCTGAAGATGAAGATATAGTTATACCTATAAGTCAGTTGTTTCCAGATGGAAAAGTTCCTCACTCAGTTATATTGATTATTGGAGTAAAGCAGGAAAGTGGTATTTATAGTGGAAGTTTTATCTTACACTATCCAATTCGGTTTTCAAAGTAAGGAAAAATTATAGTATACTTTATTACTGAGCAAATTTTATTGTGGAGAATATATTGATTAAGGCGCCTGTAGCTCAATTGGATAGAGCATCTGACTTCGGATCAGAGGGTTGGGGGTTCGAGTCCCTCCAGGCGCGGGAAAAAGAGGAGGAAAGAGATGAACTGGAAAGTTTTTCTTGCCACATTTATAACCATATTTCTCGCTGAATTAGGAGATAAAACTCAAATTGCTAATCTCTGTATGTCTGCAAAATCCAGGTCATATCTTTCAGTTATCGCCGGTTCTATTATTGCATTCTCAGCAGTTACAGTTGTAACTGTAATTCTGGGAAACATTCTGGCTAAATATATTAATCCTGATTATGTAAAAGTGGGTAGTGCAGTGACATTTATAGTGATAGGTGGTTTAATGCTGGTGGGGAGGATATAAATGGGGATTCTAAATATTTTCAAATCTTTGTTGGGACATACGGGAGGTAAAAAGAAGCGCCGAGGGGGTAAGAAGAATACTAAAAAAAGGACTTCTCGTTCTAAGAGTAAGCGGTCGCCTCGAACTTCTAAATCCAGGAAAAAAGTTGCCCCAAAAACTTATACGAATAAAAAATCCCGGATGAAGAAGCCGAAGCCTTTAAAAAAGAAGAAGGTTCAAACTCAGAAGAAGAAAATATCTATTTCGGCTACCAAATCATATAAAAAACCGGCGAAAAAGGCACGAGAAACAGAAGTGGGAATAGTTACCCATTATTTCAATAAGATATCAGTGGCGGTTGTAAAACTGAAGGCACCGTTGAAGATAGGTGATAAGGTGAGAATAAAAGGCAAGCATGACGAGTTCACTCAGATTGTGAGTTCTATGCAGATAAATCATCAACCGGTAAGTTATGCTTCCAGGGGCGCTGAGATAGGTCTTAAAGTAAAGCAGAAGGTTCACGAGAATGATAAAGTGTATAAGATTTCTTGAGGTTCTCTTTGTTTCTTTCAGATTGAATACGGGAATTAGTTGATTACCGCACTTATTTTCTAAAGTAGATAACAGATGGAGAAGGTGAGATATGGATTTAAAACCGAGAAAGGCAGATTAGATCATTTAAAACTTTATCAGGTCCAAAAGTATTTAAAAAATGAAATTTAATTCAGGGAACAGAAATTTGTTGCAACTGTGCCATATATCAAATAATTATGAAAAATCCTTGCTACAAATTTGGGAAAGCTTCATATTTTTTTCTTGACAAACCCTACAAATGCCACTAAAATATAACAAATGCTATCAGGAGATATTAAGTGATGTTAGAGACCAAAAAGAAATATTATTCAGTTCAAGAGGTGGCAGAGATTCTGGGTATTTCTAAACAGACACTCCTGAGATACGAGAAGAGAGGATTTTTCCCAAAGGCCAGGAGAAACCCTATAAATGGATGGAGAGAGTATACCTGGAATGATGTTCAAAGGTTAAAAAAAATTTTAGGGAGAGAATGAGAAGGATTTTATTTCTTATACTATTTTCATTTTTGGTTTTAAAACCAGTGCTATGTGCTGAGGAGGCAAAGTCTCCCAAGTTTATAAATCCTTTTCTCACCCCTGAGGAGGAAATGAAAGAGCTGGGAATAAAGCCCCCTGCAGAAAAAAAATTAGAAATGGATTCTTTGAAAAGGTTAAAACTGACCGGAATAATTTATGGCGAAGATAAAATAGCCATTATAAATTCCGGATTTTATAAGGAGGGAGATAAAATTGATAGTTTTAAAATAAAAGAGATAAAACCGCTTAGTGTTGTCTTAACGTGGGATAATCAGGAGGTGGAATTAAAATTGGTTCATGTTCTGGCTGGGAGTGAAAAAGGAAAAACCCA
>NATI01000017.1 GCA_002085265.1 Candidatus Omnitrophica bacterium 4484_49
ACCCAATCTCTCCAGGCCGAAAGAGTAGTTCTCTTCCATTAATAAAGAATTTTTGATAGAATAAGTTCCAGCAAAGGCTGGCTATTGGCGTATAGCGTATGGCTAGTGGCTTATAGTTTTAAAACGCCCAGCCACCTGCTAAATGCTATACGCTATTAGCCAATGGTCCCTAGGCCAGAACGGTCGGAGTGGCGGAATTGGTAGACGCGCTGGGCTTAGGACCCAGTGGGGTAACCCGTGGGGGTTCGAGTCCCTCCTCCGACATTATCCCGGAATAGTCACATTTCCTGAGGATAGGCGGAACTGGATTTTAAGAAAGGTAAACTTGCCTGTATTTAGTTTATGGTATAAAATATAACGATGAATTGCGGGAGTAGCTCAGTGGTAGAGCACGACCTTGCCAAGGTTGGGGTCGCGGGTTCAAATCCCGTCTCCCGCTGTTTAAATTCTTTTATAGGAAGATGAAGATTTCAGAACTTTTAAAACCGGAGGTCGTGATTCTTAATTTAGAAGCCAAGAATAAGGAAGAAGTGATAGAGAAAATGCTGGAGATATTAATAAAAGCCAGAAAATTGGATAAGAAAAATAAAACCAAATTGAGAAAAGCCCTGCTGGCCCGAGAGGCATTGGGCAGTACGGGTATCGGACAGGGGGTGGGAATTCCTCACGCCAAAGATGATTCTTTGAAGAAAATGGTTGCCTGCTGTGCTATCTCTCCTCAGGGGGTGGACTTTGATGCCTTAGACGGAGAACCGGTACATATCTTTTTTATGCTTCTGGCACCCAAAAATGCTGCTGGTGAACATTTAAAAGCATTAGCCAGAATATCCCGTCTGGTTAAAGATAGATTCTTTCGCTCCAGTCTTCTGCATTCTAAATCCCCTAAAAATTTAATAGAGACCATTAAACGAGAAGAAGAAAAAATAGATTAATATAATCCAGAAAATGAAAAACAAATTACGCTGGCTGTATCCGGGTATTGGTATTAAAAGATGGATTTTTTTATGTGCCTCCGGGGTTATATTTATTTCCATCAGTTCTGCCAGTTTAGTCAAAGCTCAGGGCTGGGATCAGAAGATATATCCTCTGATAGGATTATTACTGGGAGGAGCAGCTATTATTATCAGTTTAAAGGAGATGATAAGTAGTGTTATAAACACACTTCGCCCTCAAAGGTCAAAAGAACTCGTGGATATATTTCTGGAAAAGAAACAGCTGGGCAAGGGGCCTAATATTGTGGCAATTGGAGGAGGGACTGGCTTATCTACCCTCTTACAGGGTTTAAAGAAAATCACAACCAATACCACCGCCATTGTGACAGTTGCTGACGACGGAGGTTCCTCGGGGAGATTGCGAGAAGAATTTGGCACTTTGCCTCCTGGAGATATTCGCAACTGTTTAGTTGCTCTCGCTGACGCTGAGCCCTTAATGCGAGAATTATTTCAATACCGATTTCAGGGTGAGGGAGAACTTAAAGGTCATAATTTCGGTAATCTGTTTATCACCGCTCTTACTCAGATAACCGGAGATTTTGAAAAGGCAATTAAGGAATCAAGCAAGGTTCTGGCTATAAAAGGCAGTGTCGTCCCTGCCACTCTGGATAAGGTCAGGTTAGTGGCAGAACATATTGACGGCAGGAAAACTGTGGGAGAGTCGAAAATTCCGGAAACCAAGGTAAAAATTGCCCGCATCTACATTGAGCCTCAGGGGTGTAAAGCCTCCTATGAGGCTCTGGATGCTATTTCCAATGCCGATGCCATTGTACTTGGCCCTGGCAGTCTTTATACCAGTATTTTACCTAATCTTCTTGTCCCGGGGATATTGAACGCGGTTTTGAATTCTGACGCAGTGAAGATATATGTATGCAATATAATGACTGAGAGTGGAGAAACTGACGGTTATAAGGCCTCTGACCATGTGAGAGCATTGATAGATCATACCTCTCCTCATCTTCTGGATTACTGTATAGTTAACTCCTCATTTATCCCTGAGAATATATTGAAGAAATATCAGGAGGAGTTTGCTGCTCCTGTGGAACCGGATGCTTATAATATAGAAAAGATGGGATACAAATGCATGGTAAAAGATTTAGCCTGGTTCGGAGATGTAGTCAGACACGACTCTGATAAACTTGCAGATTTAATTCTGGAGATAATAGGTATAGAGAAAGGAAGGGGAAGATGGATTTGAGCACTCGGAATCAGTTATCGTTGCTTCTGGCTTTTCATGCCCATCAGCCGGTGGAAAATTTTGGCCATATATTTCAATCAGCGTTTGAAAACGCATATCAGCCTTTTATAGATATACTTGCAGAGTTTCCCGAGATAAAAATCTCATTACATATAAGCGGGAGCTTATTGGACTGGCTTCTGTCCAATAAACCTCAATTTATACAGGATGTAAGGAAATTGGTCTCCCGGGGACAGATAGAGTTGTTGTCGGCAGGATATTATGAGCCTATTCTTATATTGCTTCCGGAGTGGGATAGGATAGGGCAGATAAATCTCCACAGGGCCAAGATGAAAGCGATATTTGGACAGGAGCCTCAGGGTTTGTGGTTGACTGAACGAGTATGGGAGCCAGGGCTTCCTGTATCATTACGGCGGGCAGGGATAAAATTTACAATTGTGGATGATGAACATTTTAAAATTGCGGGGTACGAACCTGAGGAACTCTGGGGATATTATCTGACTGAAGAACAGGGGATGGAGGTGGCAATATTTCCGGGGTCAAAATTTCTGCGGTACTCTTTGCCGTTTAAACTCCCTCAGGAGACAATCGAGTATTTAAAGGTCAAGAATCAGCAGGGAAAAAATTGTATTACATTTGGAGACGACCTTGAAAAATTCGGTTTCTGGCCCCAGACCTATGACTGGGTGTATGAGAAGAAATGGTTATATAATTTCTTTTGTGCTCTGCGGGATAATAAAGATTGGTTAAAGACCGTCCATTTTAAAGATATCCTCAGGGATACAGAGCCCACTGGGCGGGTATATCTTCCCTGTGCCAGTTATTCGGAAATGATGGAATGGTCAGATAATATGTTCCGGAATTTTTTAGTTAAATACCCTGAGAGTAATCATCTTCAGAAAAGGGTGTTTATGGTCAGCAGTGTGATTAATCAATTGTATGACAAAAATAAAAAAATAGAGGAGGCTCGGCTTCATCTCTATAAAGCCCAGAACAATGATGTCTACTGGCACGGCATATTCGGTGGACTTTATCTTGTGAACCTCAGACAGAATGCTTATCGTCATCTTATCATGGCAGAAAGAATAGCCGATGAGATAAAACAACAGAGGTTTCCTTATTATCAGGTTCGGGATTTTGACCTTGATGGCCGTGAGGAGCTTGTCTTTAAGCATGAACTTATAAATGTAATTATTCATCCTCATCAGGGAGGAACTGTATCTGAAATCGACTACAAACCAAGAGAGATGAATATAGTGAATGTTTTAACCCGCAGACCGGAAAAATATCATCGTAAAATTCTATACAAAGAGAAAGTCGCCTGTGGTAGTGGCGGCGAGAATCCAGCGAGCATTCACAATATTGAGGCGGTTAAAGAAGAAGGGCTGGAAGAGTTGCTTGTGTATGACAGTTATCGTAAAGTTGCCTGGATAGACCATATTTACTCCAGGTGTCCTCAGGTTCAGGAAATTATGAGAAACCAGATGACAGAAGAGGTGCCTTTATGGAAGATGGACTACGAGTATTCAGTTTCTAAAAACATCATCCAGTTGAAATGTTTAACTTCTGATATCGAACTTGAAAAATTCCTTGCGGTGGAAAAAAATGTCATAGATTTTGAGTATCGGGTAAATATTGGGAACTCTCACCCCAGGTGGTTGGGCTCGGAGTTTAATTTGCTTTTCTATTCTCAGGAATTGTTGGACTGGAATGAGTTTCAAAAACTGGAGGAATTGAAGTTTGAAGATAGCTGGTTCCACCTCGTCTACAGATTTCGCTTTTCGCCTTCTGCTCTTGTATTCTGTCATCCTATTTATACTATCTCTGACTCCGAATCCGGAATTGAAAAGACATATCAGGGGATGTGTCTCTATTTCCTATGGGAGTTGAATTCTCAGGAGAGAAGGCATATTAAACTTACTGTGGAGTGATGAAAGTAAAAAAGAAAATGCGGGTCAGGGCTAAACTGGGCTTACATGCCCGTCCAGCAGCGATGTTTGTGGAAGCCGCCAATAAATTTATTTCCAAAATCAGGGTAAGGAAAGATGATCTGGTGGTGGATGGAAAATCAATTTTAAATATTTTAATGTTGGGCGTAGAATGTGGGGATGAAATTCTGGTGGAAGCCGAGGGTGAAGATGCTCACCAGGCTGTGGAAACATTGCAGGAAATAGTAGATAAGGAAGATGTTTAAGAAAGGAGAGATAATAAGAGGGATTCCCGCTTCTCCTGGAATAGCCATAGGCAAGGCCTATGTGATTTCTGATGTTGTATTCCATGTGGAAAAGAGGACGATTAAGGAAGCAGAGCTCAGTGAGGAGATTAAGAAACTGGAAGCAGCACTTCTTAAAACCAAAAAGGAGATTCAGGATATCCAGAAGAAAATGGCTAAGGAAATGGGTGCCAAATATGCGGACATTTTTGATATGCAGTTGATGCTTCTGGAAGACAGGGTGCTCCTGGAAGAGGTTATTGAAAGATTGCGTAAGGAACTTCTGGGAGTGGAATATATATTCTACGATGTTCTGGTTAAATATAAGAAAGCGTTATCTAAACTTGACGATGCTTATCTTAAAGAAAGAGCCCAGGATATAGACGATTTTGGCAGGAGAGTTTTAAAAAACCTTATGGGGAAGGAAACATCGAGGCTTCAGTATCTGAAAGAGAAGGCAATTATAGTTGCTCATGACCTTTCCCCTTCTGACACTGCAGTTCTGAATAAGGAATATGTGTTGGGATTTGTTACTGAGGTTGGAGGTCCTACCACCCATACTGCAATTATGGCCAAGTCCTTTGAGATCCCAGCAGTAGTGGGGGCTCAGAATGCCACTTTAAAAATAGATTCCGGTCAGGAGATTATAGTGGATGGAAGTGCTGGTGTTGTGGTTGTGAATCCCGGCGCCGAAAAAATCAAGGAATACGAAAAGAGGAGAGACATACTGAGGTCCAAGATAGACAAGCTCCTGAAACTAAAAGACATCGAGAGTAAAACAAAAGATGGGACGAAAATATCTATCATGGCTAATATCGAATTACCTCACGAGGTTAATTCTGCACTTGACCATGGCGCTGATGGAATTGGACTTTACCGCACAGAGTATCTTTACCTTAACCGACCGGATTTACCTTCGGAAGAGGAACAATACCAGGCATATAAACTTGTTACATTACAGATGGCTCCCAAGCCAGTGGTTATAAGGACTCTGGATTTGGGTGGGGATAAGTTTGTTTCCCAGTTAAACATTCCCTATGAGATAAATCCCTTTATGGGCTGGCGGGCTATCCGATTTTGTCTGGCCAGACCCGATGTGTTTAAAATCCAGCTGCGGGCACTTCTTCGGGCTTCAGTCCATGGGGATTTGAGAATAATGTTCCCTATGATTTCCAGTGTAGAGGAGGTAAAGGAGATTAAGAAGATTTTAAGAGAAGTTATGGAAGAACTGGAAAAAGATGAAATTCCTTACAACAGAGATATAAAAATCGGAGCCATGATTGAGACTCCATCAGCTGCTCTTATCTGTGACCATTTTAAAGGTATCGTGGATTTCTTCAGCATCGGGACCAACGACCTCATTCAGTATTCTATAGCAGTGGATAGGGGAAATGAAAAAATCGCTTACCTTTACGACCCCGCTCATCCGGGAGTGTTGAGGTTGATTGAGAAAATAATTGCCAGCAGTAGGGAGGTAGGGATTCCAGTGGCGATGTGTGGAGAGATGGCGGGAGATGTTTTGTTTTTCCCTTTGCTTTTAGGATTTGGTTTGAGGGAATTTAGCGTTAGCCCTTTAATTATTCCGGAATTGAAAATGGTGGCTTCCCATATAGATATAACGCAGACAGAGGAGTTAGCGAGAAAGGTGCAAGAGATGGAGTCAGGGCACGAAGTCAGGGAATTTTTAAAGGAGAAAATAAAGGAACTACTGGGAACAGATTATCAAGAGTTGCTGGAGGCTTAAGATGCAGGCGGTAATTCTTTCAGCAGGATATGGAACCAGGCTTTACCCTTTGACCAAAACAACTCCCAAATCTCTTCTCCCGGTGGCTGGCAGACCGGTTCTGGAGTATGTTCTGGAGAAACTCAAATATTTGGAATTAGATAAACAGGTAATAGTTACCAATGACAGGTACTATCCAAAATTCCTGGAATGGTTATCTGAATATATTCCTTATTTTCCAACGGTTGTGTTATCTGACCGTACGAAGAATGAAAAGGAGAAACTGGGCGCTTTAGGGGATCTGAAGCTTGTTATTCAAAAAGAGGGTATAGATGATGATATACTCCTTTTGACCTCTGATATGATTTTCTCTTTTTCTCTTAACAGGTTTATCAATGCTGTGAATACCAGGCCCCGGGATAACTGGATTTTGCTGTATAAATTGAAGACCAGGAAAGAGGCATCCAGATATGGAGTTGCTCAAGTGGATGAATTGGGCAGGGTTGTTAAGTTTCAGGAAAAGCCCTCGGAACCTTTCAGCAATTATGTTTCATTTGGGGTTTATTATCTTCCCAGAAATAAACTTGGTTTAATCTCTGAGTTTCTTAAAACCCATAAGAAAACAGACGCCCCTGGAGAGTATTTTCAGTGGCTGATAGAAAACGATGGTTTA
The DNA here is from genome assembly GCA_002085265.1 of Candidatus Omnitrophica bacterium 4484_49. GTDB lineage: Bacteria > Omnitrophota > Gorgyraeia > Kaelpiales > Kaelpiaceae > 4484-49. Next base: position 6,799 of record NATI01000017.1, read on the forward strand.
TATGGATTCATCCAGAGTGGTGGTATCTGGATAGATATCGGAGATAAACACCAGTATTATGGAGCAGAAGAGATTGTGAAAAAGAGCAGGAGGTTATTATGGCAAAGGTGAAGAGATTTCTCATAACTTCGGAGTCAGTGGCGGAGGGCCATCCTGATAAGATTGCTGACCAGATATCAGATGCCATTCTGGATGCAATTCTGGATAAGGACCCTGATGCTCGTGTGGCCTGTGAGACTCTGGTGACAACCGGTCTGGCTTTTGTTGCTGGGGAGATTACCACGGCTACCTATGTGGAGATTCCAAAGGTGGTAAGAAATACGATAAAGGAAGCAGGGTATACTAAGCCGGAATATGGATTTTCATACCAGACCTGTGCAGTGATCACAGCGATTCAGGAACAATCTCGAGACATCGCTCTTGGTGTGGATGTCGGCGGTGCTGGAGATCAGGGGATGATGTATGGCTATGCTGTGGATGAGACTCCGGAGTTGATGCCTTTACCCATTATGCTTGCCCATCAGCTGACCAGAAAACTGGCTGAGGTGAGAAAGAAAAAAATATTAAAATATCTCAGACCAGATGGGAAGAGTCAGGTAACTGTGGAATATGAAAACGATAGACCCAGAAGAGTTACCTGTGTAATTCTGAGCGCCCAGCATAATCCCGGGGTTAAAATTGACAAATTGCGAGAGGATATAATTGAAAAAGTCATCAAACCGGTCATCCCCAAGCAATATCTGGACAGGACTACTAAATTTCTGATTAATCCTACTGGAAGATTTGTAATTGGAGGTCCTCAGGGAGATACCGGGCTTACGGGGAGAAAAATTATGGTTGACACCTATGGTGGTATTGGCAGGCATGGTGGGGGATGTTTTTCCGGTAAAGACCCCACCAAGGTTGACCGCTCAGCTTCTTACATGGCAAGGTACATCGCTAAGAATATAGTATCAGCAGGAATTGCTACCAGATGTGAGGTCCAATTGGCTTATGCTATTGGGGTAGCAGAGCCTGTAGCAGTTATGGTAAATACCAATGGGACCTCAAAAGTAAATGAGGAAAAATTGGTTAAAGCAGTGAGGGAGATATTTCCACTTACACCCCGGGGTATCATTAGAGAATTGAAACTCTCCCGTCCAGTGTATAAAAGGACTGCCTGTTATGGACATTTCGGGAGAAATGAAGATGGTTTTACCTGGGAGAACATAGATAAAGTGGAAGAATTGAAAAAAGCTCTGAGGTTAAAATGATGAGAAAAGAATACATGGTTAAAGATATATCCTTGGCGAGTGAAGGGAAGAAGAGGATGGAGTGGGCTGAAAATTCCATGCCGGTCTTGAGGACCATCCGGAAAGAGTTTAAAAAAAAGAAGCCCTTAAAAGGAGTGAGGGTAGGTGCCTGTTTGCATGTCACCACGGAAACAGCAAATCTTATACTGACTCTGAAAGCAGCGGGGGCAAGTATTCGACTGGCAGCCTCCAATCCTCTTTCCACTCAGGATGAGGTGGCTTCTGCTCTGGTTAAATATCACAATTTAGAGGTATTTGCCAAGAAGGGAGAAAATAATAAAGAGTATTATTATGCTCTGGATAAAGTAATGGAATTTTCTCCCCAGTTGTTGATAGACGATGGGGCCGATTTAATTTCTCTGGCTCATTGCAGAAATTTTAAAGTCTTCGGTGCCACCGAGGAGACCACAACAGGCGTTATCAGGCTTCGTGCTCTGGACAAACAGGGGAAGTTGAAATTTCCAGTTGTAGCTGTAAATGATGCCTATACCAAATATCTGTTTGACAATCGTTACGGCACAGGCCAGTCCACAATAGATGGAATACTGCGGGCGACAAATATGCTTCTGGCAGCGAAGGTATTTGTGGTTGCAGGCTATGGATGGTGCGGAAGAGGATTGGCTTTAAGGGCCCGGGGAATGGGAGCCAAGGTGATAGTCACCGAAGTAAACCCTGTGAGAGCTCTGGAAGCTTATATGGATGGCTTCCAGGTGATGGATATGAAATCAGCCGTTAAATATGGCGATGTATTTGTCACTGTCACCGGAAATAAGAGCATAATTCGTAAGGAACATTTTCTGAAAATGAAAGATGGTGCTATCCTTGCCAATGCCGGGCATTTTAATGTTGAAATAGACATCCCTGGTTTAAAATCTCTTTCTGTAACTACAAGGAGAGTGCGTCCCTGGGTGGATGAATATAAATTAAAAAATGGGAAGAAAATTTATCTTTTGGGAGAGGGAAGGTTAATTAATTTGGTATCAGCGGAGGGACATCCTTCCCAGGTTATGGATATGAGTTTTTCCAATCAGGCATTATGTCTGGTTCATATATATAAAAATCGTAATAAACTGGAGAAGAAAGTTTATAGTGTGCCTCCGGAGATTGACTCCCGGGTTGCGAGATTAAAACTCAAAACTCTAAATATAAAGATAGACACCTTGACTCCAGAACAGAAAAAATACCTTTCCAGCTGGGAGGAGGGCACGTAGTGAAGATAAAGCGTATTGCAGTTTTGACTTCGGGTGGAGATTCTCCCGGTATGAATTGTGCTGTAAGAAGTGTGGTGCGTTTTGCCCATTGGAAAGGAATAGAAATTTTTGGGGTTATGCACGGTTATCGGGGGTTGATTTCTGAAGAGTTTATTCCCCTCGGGCCCCGAGATGTAAGTAACATAATTTCCAGGGGAGGGACCATTCTTAAGGCGGCTCGCTGTGAGGAATTTTATGAAAAGGAAGGTAGAGAAAAGGCATATAAGAATTTAATTTCTAGAAATATAGATGGTTTAATAGTAATAGGTGGAGATGGTTCATTTCACGGGGCGTTACTCTTACATCAGGAATTTGGGTTTCCAGTGGTCGGGATACCGGGCACAATAGATAACGACATTAATGGAACTCAGAGGACATTAGGATTTGATACCGCTTTAAATACAGCGATGTCAGCAATAGATAAAATTAAGGATACCGCCACCAGTATGGATAGAATTTTCCTTATTGAAGTTATGGGAAGATTATCTTCTGCGATTGCTGTTTTCTCAGCCCTGGCAGGAGGGGCGGAGGATGTGATAATCCCTGGTGAAAGGACGGATTTGAAGAATATGATAGAAAAGATAGAAGAAGGAAGAAAGAAGGGGAAAAAGAGCTGGATAATCATAGTGGCTGAAGGAGCAGGTAAGGCTGAAGAGTTTGCGAGGGAGTTCAGAAAATATATATCTGATGTCAGGGTTACGGTTATTGGGCATCTCCAGCGGGGAGGTGGACCTTCAGCCTTTGATCGCATTCTGGGAGCATTGATGGGACAGGCGGCAGTGCAAGCACTTTTAGAAGGTAAACATTGTCACGCTATAGGATGGAGAAATGATGATGTGATAGTGTATAAATTACAGGAAGCCATAAAGCCTCAGGATAGGGGAAAAATTAGTTTCTATCATCAGTTGATTCACATTCTGACCTGATGTTCTAAAAACTCTTCCTCAACAGGAGATATCCTCCTATTATCAGAAAGAATATATTGGCCAGAAACCCTGCTGTCCAGGGAGGAAGGATTCCCATTTTACCCAGAGAATAAGCAAAGGCGTCGAACGTGTAATAAGAAAACCCTATAAATAATGAGATTCCCAACCCCTTTAACAAACTTGCCTGTCGGGATTTGAGTCCCACATATAGAGCAAGTAGCAGGAGGATGATATTGGTAAATGGGAAGGAGATTTTATGATAAAATTCTACCAGCAATCTCCTCACCACCTCTTCCGATATTCCCCGGAAATGGGATATTTTCAGAAATAATTTTCTCAAGGGTTGATATGTAAGTTCCATCTCAAAACTCAAAAGGTCAACGGGGTCTTCTTTGAGATCGTATTCTTTCCTGCTTAGAGCCACTGCTTCCTGTATCTCTGATGTCTGAGGGTTGAGTTTATAGATGATGAGGTTGTACAGTATCCATTTCCTGTTGATATATTGAGCACTTTCTGCGGTTATCTTATAGAGCACTTTTTTATCCAGATTCTGCTCTAGGATAACTACGTAATTTAAAATCTTCTCCCGGGGATAAAATTTCTGAGCGAATATTATCCTGTTTCCCTGAGCGTAGAAGGTCACATTTTTATACACCTTTTCCTGCTTTTCGCCCTGGAATTTTTTCTCCATTTTTTGGCGGTAATTTTGAGTGAGGGGAATAATTTTTTCCTGATTCAGAAACATAAAAGATGTGATAATCACGGCAAAAGCAAAATAGGGTTTGAGCAGGATGTATAAACTTATACCGCTGGCTCGCATGGCAATTATCTCGTTATATTTATTCATCTTGGTAAGAGAATAAATTCCAGCCACCAGTACACATAATGGTATTATCTGAAATACTATTTGCGGTAACGAAAGGAGATAATATTTAAATACCAATTCCAGGGTTACCTTGTGTTTGATAAAATTTTCAAGTTTTGTGGATATATCCACCACTATGTAAATTGTGGTGATGAGGATGAGACAGAAGAAAAACGGTGACAGTATTTTCCCCAGGATGTAGTTCTCTATTTTCCTCATCTTTTGACTCGGTCCATCCAGGATTAAACTTTCACAACTGATAAAAATCACATAATAAAATATCACAATAAGCAGGCCGATGCCGTAACTTGCTGATTTCTCTCTACGGTGAGTTTTTATTCCCAGAGATATTCCGATCAGGATAAAAGCGAGACAGATAAATGGTTGAGCATATCTTTTGTGAAGTTCTGACAGCAATGGGAG
>NATI01000018.1 GCA_002085265.1 Candidatus Omnitrophica bacterium 4484_49
CCTCACACCAATCGTTACGAGGTAGGGGCAGAATTTGATAATATCCCCCGCGAAGCCAAGGTCCACATCTCCAATATGGTTCGTAAGCACCTGAATTATTATTGATTCCTCTGTATGGACGGAGTGTATGGTTTCCTTGAATATTTAAAGATTGGCTTATTTCTTTCTTCTTTTTCTTCTATCTATTCCATACTTGTCTATTTTCTTGTTCAAAGCCTGTCTGGAAATTCCCAGAAGTTCTGCCACCTTGGTCTTGTTCCATCGGAGTTCAAATAGAATATCTGTTAGAAGTTTTCTTTCATAACTTTCTATTACACCTTTTAAGGTCTTGTCTTTAATCTCTTCCAATTTTAATTTCACTCCTCCGGCTTTTATCTTCTCTGAAAGGTCAGATTTTTTCAGCATAAATTTTCAAAAAATGTTCCGCTAGTAAAGGGATGTCATCCTTCCTTTCCCTCAGAGGAGGAAGAGTAATTTCTATCACCGTTAAACGATAATATAAATCTCTTCGGAATCTACCCATGTCCACCTCTTTTTCCAGGTCTCTGTTTGTAGCAGCAATTATCCTCACATCTACCGGGATGTCCTGAGTGCCTCCTACTTTTTTAATTGTTCCTTCCTGAAGAACTCTTAAAAGTTTTGCCTGCAAACCGGGAGATATTTCACTTACTTCATCTAAGAAAAATGTTCCTTTGTCAGCGACTTCAAACAGTCCTTTCTTTTCCGCTACTGCTCCTGTAAACGAGCCCCGGACATGACCGAAAAGTTCTGATTCCAGAAGAGTTTCTGTAAGTGCCGAGCAGTTGACGGCTATAAATGGACCATTTCTTCTCTTGCCGTGGTAATGAAGGGCTTTGGCTACTAATTCCTTACCGGTTCCGGTTTCTCCTCGGATTAGAATAGTGCTGTCAGTATTTACAACCTTCTCCATGATTTTGAAAACTTCACGCATTTTCTCATTTTGACCGATGATTTCAGGAAAGGGACTTACATATTCTTCCATCTCTACCTCCTTCTCAATTTTGCCGGTAATATTTTCATCTCCTCTCTATATTTTGCCACAGTTCGTCGGGCAACTTCAACACCTTCCTGTTTTAAAATTTCAACTATCTCACCGTCACTCAACGGTTTTTTGGGATTTTCACCTGCTATTATATCTTTAATTTTTTCTTTTATGGATTCACTGGAGATCCCTCTTACCTGCCCGCTGAATAGTTCTCGAAGTTCAATAATTCCCTGAGGGGTTTCCATAAATTTCCCGCTTACTGCCCGGGAGATTGTCGATTCATCCAGTCCCGTTTCCTGCGAGACTTTTCTCAATGTCAGGGGTTTCAATGACGATTTGCCGTTTATGAAGAAATCCCGTTGATAATTTATGAGAAAATTGGCTATTTTAAGGATTGTTTTATTTCGTTGTTCCAGCGCAGAGATTAACTCTCTGGCAGATTTCAATTTTTCTCGGAGAAATTTTTTCGCATCTCGAGGGGTATTGGGGTCCTTAAGAAGTTTAAGATAGCTTTTGTTTATGCGTATTTTTGGCATTTCCCTTTCATTCAGATAAAGATGAAAATGTCCCTCTTCATCTATTTCCAGAAATAATTCCGGGAGTGCATAACTGGGAAACGCACTTGTGTAGTTTCTGCCGGGTTTGGGGTCCAGGGTCTTTAAAATTTTGATAAATTTTTGCAGTTTCTCTTCAGAGATATTCAATTCTTTTTCTATTTTTTCATACTCTCTCATCGCCAGTTCGTTAAGATAGCGAGTGATAATTTCCTCAAAACTTTTATCGGTCAAGCCTCTTGCTCTAAGTTGAATTATTAGGCATTCCTTTAAATCTCGGGCACCTGTACCTAAGGGGTCAAATGTCTGGATAAGTCTTAGGATTTTCTCTACAGTTCTTTTGCTCGCTTTATATTTTTTTGCAATTTCAGTAATGTCACCTTTAAAGTAACCATCATCGTCTATATTTCCTATAATCTGTTCAGCAATTTCCAGATTTTTTTTACTCAATTTTTGCAGAGAGAGCTGTTTTAAAAGATGTTCCTGAAGTGACTCCGGTTTGGTGATCAGGCTTTCTAAATATGCTCGTTTCTCTTCATCCAGCGAAGTTCGAGGTCCTCTCTGTTCCCACCAGGCATTCTCCTCTTCAATTTCGAAATCGCTTTCTTCTGGTATATCTACCTGTTCTTCTTCTTCCAGTTCCAGAAGAGGATTTTCTTCGGTTTCTTCTTCCAGTTTTTCTTTGAGTTGAGTAATGGGGACCTGAACTAAATTTATTAACTGCCAGAATTGGGGAAGAAGTTTAAGACGAAGCTCTAATCTCTGTTCTAACCGGGGGACAAATCTCTCCATAATCTAAAAGTTAAAGATAATCTTCCTCGTTTTCTTCTTCCAGGAAGCTCTCTTCTTCCAGTTCCCGCAAGGTAATGGGTTCATTCCTTAATACTTCACAGCTGGCACCACACTGAGGGCAATAGATTATTTCACCAATTTCAGGACGATAATCTAACAAAATCTCTTCGCCACATACTGGACATATAACGGTTTGCTCCTCCATCTCTTCTACCTCCCAACTTTTGATATAGTGTAGCATAAAACTTAATTGCTTCCAATATAATTTATTAAGATAATAATTTTATGGTCGGGATAAAAACCGATGTCAGCGTAGAAGAGAAGTTGAAATTATCTTCTCAATTAGTTTCGGTTGAGCAATGTCCTGACTTATTACCGGAAGATTTTATATACCATACTAAGAACAGAGGGAGGGCAGTTCCGATATTTAAGATTTTGGTTTCCAATATATGCTATAACGACTGTCTTTACTGCGCTAATAGGTCTACCCGGAATTGTAAGCGATATAAGTTCAGAGTTGCCGAGGTGGTAAATGTATTTATGGAACTTTATTCTCAGGGGAAGGTAAGCGGGATTTTTCTTTCCTCAGGTATTCATAATCGGCCTGATAGAGTACAGGCAGAAATTTTAAAAGTTGTAGAAATTCTGAGAAAAAAGTATCGCTATTCTGGTTATATCCATTCCAAGGTTATACCGGGTAGTGACCCTGAGATTGTTCGGGCACTTTTTGAATTCAGTGACAGGGTATCTATAAATCTGGAAGCACCTGGGGAAAGGTATATCAGGAAGATTGCGCCTCATAAGGATTTTTTAAAATTATATACCAGGCTTAAACAACTGGTTCAGTTTTCGAAAAAATACAATCTGAACTCCGGAATCACCACTCAGTTAATTGTGGGAATTGGAGACGAGGATGACCGCACTCTGTTAAGTTTTGCTCACAGACTTTATACTCAGATAGGTATAAGGAGGATGTATTATTCCGGTTTTCAACCAGTGGAAGCCACACCCCTGGAGGGCAAGTCCCGATGTAGGAAATTGAGAATCCTCAGGCTTTATCAGGCGGATTATCTTATAAGAATGTATGGCTTTAGCCCTCAGGAGTTTGCCTACGATGATAGTGGGAATCTGTTATTGAGTAAGGACCCTAAGTTAGCCTGGGCGGAGAAGAATCTTATTAAGGTAAATATAAATAACGCCCGATTTGAAGAATTGATAAGAATTCCGGGTATAGGTCATAATTCGGCAAGAGAAATACTGCTTCTTAGAAAGAAAAAACGTATAAAGTTATCCGACCTCAAGAACCTGGGGATAAATAGATATCAAACATTAAAATTTATTCAAACATAAGTTATGAACTGGGACGAGGGTGTAAGTAGGTTTAGCGATTTACTTCTGGAATTAAAAAAAGAGGATATCTGGCTCCTGCATCACGCTGATTGTGACGGTTGTGTAGCAGGCGTATTCTGTAGTTATGTGATTAACAGGTTTCAGCTTAATTTAACTAGACGTATCTGGGTGTTAAGTTCTGAGTATGACCTTGGTTTGTATAAAGAATTAATCCGTAAGCATACACCAACTGTTTTAATTTTTCTTGACCTTGATGTTGTCAGTGATGGTGTTTTGCTCGGGGACTGGAAAAAGAAAGTCAAAAGGATACTGATATATGACCACCATAAGGTCGAGACTCAAGAGCTTAAAAAGTTGCTTATAGATCATGATGATATTTTTTACCTCAATCCCCGGCTTTTGCCTGAAGGTTGTTCGTTTCCTGCTTCTTACTTCGGATATTCTATGTTCCGTAAATTTCAGGATGAGGATTCCAGAACCTGGCTTATGGGTGCCGGGCTCATCGGAGACCATGCTCTTGATGAAAATCAGCGATTGAAAGAGAAGATATTATCTGAATATTACAGGCTTTTAAAATTCAAGTCTAAATCTAAAGGTGAAAAGAATTTGCAGGAGATAACTTCTATGATAAATGCCGGCTATTTCCACTGTAATTCTCAGAAGCAGGATGTGTCATTTGAATTGGCCTATAATGCATTTCTGGAAAATAATCCTTCGCTTTTCTTTGACTCTTGTTCTGATCTTACCCGAGAGATAAAATTCAGGAAATACGAAGTTGCCACTGCAGTCAGTGGTGCCTGCGCTCAGGCTCGTCAATTTGCGATTAGAGATGAAAAACTGCCTTTAATTGTATATATTCTGGAAAGTAAGCATTATATATCGGGTCTGGTGGCTTCTGCTTTGTCTGCCACTTTCAGAAACGATGTTATAGTTGTAGGGCAGGCGTGGAGAGATAAATTCAGTTTTGAAATTCGGCGGGGAAAAGATTGTTCAATAGACATAACTCAGATACTCAGAATACAGAGAAGTTACTATAAAACTCTTTCTGCAGGTGGGCATTCCCCGGCCTGCGGGGCTCTGGTTATAAGAGAAGATAGGGAAAAATTTATAGACACATTTCGGAAAGCATTTCTGGAATTGTATAATTCCCGCAATTGATATGGAATTTGTCTCCAAAAAGAGTAAAATAAAATTATGAATATTACCTGGAGAAGGAAATTTACCTGGTCCCCTGAGCGGCAATATTACTGGGATTTCTGTCCCCGGGCATACTATTACAACTATATTGGAGAATGGGAAGAAGGTATGGATAAAGAAAAACTCGAAAGTTTAAAAAAACTATGTTCCTGGGAAGAATTATATAAAGACTTACTTCTGGAGGGTATAGAGGAGTTAGTGACAGGGGATTCGGTTCCTGAGGTAAAGAAGCGATTGAGGAATAGACTGGAAAAAGTTTTTCAGGCTCCCCAGGATTTTCTGATTCCAGGAGAAAGAGATGTATATTCCTCTTCTGAAGAAATTCTCGGAGTTTTGAGTCAGTATTTAGATAATTTCTTATCTCTGTTTCAGCCCTCTGGGATTCAGGGGTATTTTTACCGGGTGCAGGAAAGGATTTACTATAAAGGACTTCCAATTACGGTATCTCCAGATTTTCTTTTTCAGCATCCAGAAAGGACAATAGTCTCCAAGTTGATTATAAGTCCTCCTTCAGTTCCGCAACTTTTGGACCTTCAGGCCTGCAGTTTGATTCTGTGGGCGGAAGAGAAGTTTGGGATGGAAGTAGAAAACATCTTCTGCGATTATTATTACCTTTCCGATTTGCGGATGGAGAGAAAGAAATATTCCCGGCCGCAGATAATAGAACTGGCTGAAAAAATTATAATTTTTGCTCACCGTATGTTGATAGTTAAAGGGATAGAGGATTTCCCAGCCAGATCAGAAGAGGGAAGATGTAGATTGTGTAAATTCAGTTCTATCTGTCCTGATACAGATTATCTTCAATAATAAAAAATCTCTTTTGTCACATCTATTTGTATATGGTTTACAAAATAGAAAATCGGGTTATAATTGAAAATCATGCTGGATATTAAAGATAGAATAATAAATAAGAAAGCGACAATCGCAGTTGTCGGCCTGGGATATGTAGGATTGCCTCTGGCTGTTGAGTTCGCTAAACAGGGATTTAAAGTTCTGGGGGTGGAGATAGATGATAGAAAAGTGGCAAGCCTTAACAGGGGGAATTCTTATATTTTGGATGTAGAGAGAGAGGATTTAAGAGAGGTGATTAACTCTGCTCGTCTTGTCCCTACAACTGATTATTCTAAATTGAAAAAAGCAGATGCAATAATTATCTGTGTCCCTACGCCTTTAAGAAAAACTGGAGAGCCAGACCTTTCTTTTGTATTGTCTGCGGTTTCGGAAATTAAAAATTATTTCAATAGAGGGAAGGCTGTAATTTTAGAGAGTACCACCTATCCTGGTACTACCGAGGAGATTATACTCCCGTTGTTGGAGAAGAAAGGGTTTAAGGCTGGAAAGGATTTTTACCTTGCATTTTCTCCTGAACGCGTTGACCCTGGTAATGTCCGATTTAAAACCAGGGACATTCCCAAAATTATAGGGGGGGTTACAAAAAAATGTGCTCAAATCGCGGGACTTCTTTATAAACAGATAGTTGAAAAAGTAATATTTGTATCTTCTCCCCGAGTGGCGGAAATGGTTAAACTTCTGGAAAACTCTTTCCGTAGTGTAAACATCGCCCTGGCAAATGAGACTGCACTTATATGCAATAGATTGGGCATAGATGTCTGGGAGGTGATTTCCGCTGCCAGCACCAAGCCATTTGGCTTTATGCCTTTCTATCCTGGTCCTGGTATTGGAGGACATTGTATACCCACTGATCCCATGTATCTGGTATGGAAGGCGAGATTATCAGGGTATGAACCCCGGTTGATAAAAACCGCCCAGGAGATAAATTCTTACATGCCGCATTATGTAATAGACAAAGTTATTTCTGCTCTTAATCTCAGAAAGAAGACAGTCAAGGGAGCAAAAGTTTTAGTTGTAGGTATTACCTATAAGCCTGATGTCAATGACCTCAGGGAATCTCCTGCTCTGGAGATAATGGAGGAACTGTTAAATAAGGGAGCAAACCTCAGTTACTTTGACCCCTATATCCCAGAACTGAAATTTGGTAACAGGAAATTCAAATCCTTAAAATTGAATTCTGTTAGGGTAAAGGATTTTGATTGTGTGCTGATTGTAACCAATCACAGCAGGATTGATTATTCCGTATTTAAAAATTGCAAACTTATTATAGATACCAGAAATGCTATTCCCTGGAAGGGGAAAAATCTGGAGAAGATATAAATGGCTTACTGGATTGTTACTGGAGGGGCAGGATTTATCGGTTCTCATATTGTGGAAACTCTTCTCCATCAGGGAGAGAAAGTAAAGGTCATAGATAATTTTTCTACTGGAAAGAAAGAAAATCTTCAATTTTCTCAACAGACAGTTAAAGGGGAGTTGGAAATTGTAGAGGCTGATATCAGGGACCTGAATGTTTTGAGGAGAGAATTCAAGTATGCTGATTATGTCCTCCATCAGGCGGCGTTGAGGTCGGTTCCCAAATCCTATCATAATCCTTTAGAATATGATGAGGTAAATGTCAGAGGGACATTAAATGTCCTTTTAGCCGCCAGGGAATGCGGAGTTAAAAGGGTAGTTTACGCTTCATCCAGTTCAGTATATGGAGAAAGGAAAGACCTTCCGGAGAAAGAGAATGATTTGCCTAATCCTGTCTCTATTTATGCTGCCAGTAAATTGAATGGTGAATACTACTGTAATGTATTTAATCATCTCTATGGTCTGGAGACAGTTATCCTTCGTTATTTTAATGTATTTGGCCCTCGCCAGTCACTGGAGAATAAGTATGCGGTGGTAATACCCAAATTCATCGTCTGTTTCCTGAAGGGGGAGAATCCTCCCATTTATGGAGACGGTTACCAGAGTAGAGATTTTACATACATAAAAAATGTGGTTAAGGCAAATATACTTTCGGTTTTGAAGCCAGAAGCAAAAGGGCAAGTATTTAACATTGCTAATGGGAAGGCTCATACTGTGCTTGAAATTTACGAATTTATAAAGAATTATTTTGGGCGTGATTTGGAGCCAAAGTTCGAACCGCCCCGCCCTGGGGATGTCAGACATACACTGGGAGATATATCCCGGGCAAGAGAAATACTCGGATATGTGCCGGAGGTTGATTTCCAGCAGGGAATGCTTTTGACCATTAAGTGGTTTCAGGAGAGTTTTGAACTATGAGGGGAGATAAATGAAGCGGGCATTGGTAACAGGAGGGGCTGGATTTCTGGGTTCGCATCTGTGCGAGAGACTTTTGAAGGAAGAATACAGTGTGATATGTATAGATAATCTCATAACCGGAGCTGCCGAGAACATAAAGCACCTTTTTGAAAACCCTGATTTTACTTATATTCAACAGGATGTGACCAAGTATATAGATATAGAAGGAGACCTCGACTGGGTGTTTCATTTTGCTTCACCGGCTTCTCCTATTGATTATCTCAAATATCCAATTCAGACCTTGAAAGTTGGGGCTTTGGGAACTCATAATGCTCTGGGACTCGCCAAGGCTAAGAGGGCAAAATTTATGCTGGCTTCTACTTCCGAGGTTTATGGTGACCCTCAGGTTCATCCTCAACCAGAGGATTACTGGGGAAATGTCAACCCTATCGGTCCTCGAGGGGTATACGATGAGGCGAAAAGATTTGCAGAGGCACTTACAATGGCTTATCATCGGGAGCACGATATTGATATTCGGATAGTTAGAATTTTCAATACATATGGACCCAGAATAAGAACGGACGACGGCAGGGTGATACCGACTTTTGTTACTCAGGCGTTGAAAGGAGAAAACCTCACTGTGTTTGGTGACGGTTCTCAGACACGTTCTTTCTGTTATGTGGAGGATTTAATTGACGGAGTTATGAAGTTAATGGAGGTGGAATACCATCTCCCGATGAATCTTGGTAATCCTCAGGAAGTGAGTGTTCTGGAATTAGCCCAGTTGGTTATAAAACTTACCGGGAGTAAAAGCAAAATTAAATTTCTCCCTCTCCCCCAGGATGACCCCAAGGTGAGAAAGCCGGATATTACTCGAGCAAAAACACTGCTTCACTGGCAGCCCAGAGTAGAACTTAAAGATGGGCTTTTATTCACCATAGAATATTTTAAGCATAAACTGGAAATTGATAGCTAAACTTATCAAGAATTTCCAAAACCATGAGATTTATCGTCAGGGGAGTGTGTTGTTTTTGGCTACCGGCATAGGGAATGTCTTTAACATGCTTTATCACATTGTTATGGTTCGGAAACTTCCACCAGAGGAATACGGAGTGTTAAATACCCTTTTCGCCTGCATCTTATTTTTTGCTCTTCCTACCGGGAATATCCAGATTACCTTGACCAAATTTATAGCCCGTTATCACGGTCTGGAATCCAAGTTTGCAATAAAAAAGATATTGAAAGGGATGTTTATAAGGATTTTCATTTTAGCCCTGGTTATAGGGGGAGTGACAGTCCTTTTGGCCCCCAGGATAGTAATATTTTTAAAATTACATGATATAAAGCCTGTTTTATACATGGCGGGAGTGGTATCAGCAAGTTTAATTATGCCTCTGCCTATGGCTGGACTCCATGGACTTCAAAAGTTTCTATCTCTGGGCTTAGCGCTTATCTCCACTCATTTCAGTAAGTTGATTCTGGCGATTGTATTTATCTATCTGGGGTGGGGAGTAAATGGAGCCTTAAATTCTGTAACGATTTCCAATCTGTTAGGGATAACAATAGCCTACCCTGTTCTGAGCAGAAGTTTAAAAGGGTTGAATTATGAAAATGAAAATATCCTGGAGGTAAATTTCAAGGATATATACCTTTATATTTTGCCTGTAAGTCTGTCTACTTTGACTTTCATGCTTCTTACGAATCTGGATGTGATACTGGTTAAACATTTTTTCCATCCTCTACAGGCGGGATATTATTCTATTGCTCAGGTAATTGGGAGAATTATTCTCTTCCTGCCTGTGGGAATCTGTATGGTGATGTTCCCCAAGGTTGCCTATTCTCAGGCGAGGAACGAAGACACATTGGAACACTTTAAGCATTCCATAATCTATATAAGTCTGCTGGTGATAGGAGGAAGTTTGTTTATATTTTCGTTTCCCACATTGGTATTAAAAATATTTACAGGTAAAATTTACATTCAATGTCTGCCGTTGATAAAAAGATTTGCAATAAGTATGGGACTGTTTTCATTGAGTTTCAGTTTCCTCCTATATTATATATCTACCAGTCACTGGAGGTACATTTTCCCATTCCTGATATTTCCTCCCCTGGAGGCAGTGATGATTTCTGTCTGGCATTCTACATTAACAGAAGTTCTGGATATTGTGATATTTCTGGCTTTTCTGCTTCTGATAGTTAATATTTTAATATTCAGAAGAGTTCATAAATAATCCTTCTTTTGCCTGGAGAAAACCCTTGACGACAGTTTTTTAAGAGTTTAAGATATAATTAAATTTTAAAAGAAAGGAGGTGAGGTGAATGGACTGGAAGCAGATTTGGTGGGATCCAGTTAGCGGAGTTTTAAGTAGGGTGCTTAATTTTTTGCCCTATCTGTTAGGGGCACTGATTGTTTTAGTTGTAGGGTGGATAGTAGCCAAGTTGATTCAGAAACTGGCAACCAGGATATTTAAATGGCTTAGATTTGACACCATTTCTGATAAATCAGGACTGACAAATCTTCTTAAAAATGCCGGAATAAAATATACACTCTCTCAACTTATCGGAATTCTCCTATACTGGTTTGTGATGTTACTGGTATTTATATCCGCATTGAATGTGCTCAATTTGAATATCACAGCTCAGTTGCTGGATAAGATAATTTTCTATATTCCCAATGTAATTGCTGCTATTTTTGTATTTGTGGTGGGACTTTATCTGGCTTCTTTTCTGGCTGGATTGGTAAAGACTGCTATGGGTGGAATTGGTGTTCAGGAGGCAAATTTTTTGGGTAATTTAACTCGGGCAATTATAATATTATTTGCCTTGGTTATTTCTCTTCAGCAATTGAAGATTCAGGCGGGAATACTTTCGTTTGCCCTTAATATAATAATAGCCAGTTTGGGACTTGCTTTTGGTTTAGCATTCGGTCTGGGTGGAAAGGATATTGCCAGTAGGATGCTTGAGGAGTGGAGAAATAGATTAAGAAAGAAAGAAGAGATAACTCAGTAGATTACAAAATCAAATGATTCATATCTGCCCCGTTTCGTAAGAAACGGGGTATTTTATAATGAAGATTGCTTTTATCGGGAAAAGTGGGGCTGGTAAAAGTTGTTTATTTGAACTTATTACCAAAAATAGTGATTATCGTGAACTTCCTCAGGGTGGGAAATTAGCAGCAATTTCTGTTCCTGACGAACGTCTTA